>NZ_JBHTLK010000204.1:0-12938 GCF_042678885.1 Saccharothrix hoggarensis | reverse complement strand
GCCCCGTGCCGGCGGCGGGCGCCGCGGCGCGCGCGGCCTCCAGCACCGGCAGCGCGGGCAGGCGGCGCAGGTTCGGCGACAGCGCGACCAGCATCTCGTCGACGCGCGGGTCGCGGTACTGCGTCGGCGTCATGCCGACCGCGCGGGTGAACCGGCTGGTGAACGTGCCGGTGCTGCTGTAGCCGACGCTGCACACGATGTCCGACACCGTGAGGGACGTGGTCAGCAGCAGCCGCTTGGCCTCGAACAGCCGCACGGCGGTCAGGTAGCGGCCGGGCGTGATGCCGGTGGCCTTGGCGAAGACGCGGGAGAAGTGGAACGGGCTGACGAACACCTCGGCCGCCAGCCGGCCCAGGGTGATCGTCTCCCGGTAGTTCTCGTGCATGCAGGCGATGGCCTGCCGCACGGCCGAGCGCAACGGTGTCGTCGTGTCCTCCGGCACCGCGGGCCGGAAGAGGTCTCTGTTGTCCGCCGCTACGGCGAGTGGTCCTGATCGCATCGGGTCCGCCCCCTCGGATACGTCGTGCACCTCTGGTCGGTGCCAGACAAACCCACCGCGGTTGCGCCTCGCTCGACGTGCGATCGAGGTCCACCGGGGACGGTGGTCGGCACGCCGGCGGGGAGGCGCGCCACAGCGCCCCACGTGCTACGGCACAACCACTTCCGGGCCGGTGACCGAAGTGGACGGATCAGCGGGCGACGTCCAGGATGGACTCGCCGACGCCCACCTCGGACGGCCAGTCGAGCTTGAGCGCGCGGCCGACCTGGCCGCCCGCGTCCACCACGACGGCGCGGGCCGTGAGCCCGAGTGCCGCCGCGGTCAGGAACAGGGACTGCTGCAGCGCGCCGAGGTTCAGCAGCGTGCGCGCGTAGGGCAGCCCGCCGGGCACGGACGCCATCCGGTCGGCCCGCGCGGTGACGCTGATCAGCGCCGCGGGTCTGCGCCGGGACGCCGCGGCCACCATCGCCATGTCGAGCATCGCGGCCACGTCCGCCGGGTCGTCGTTGACCGGGACGAGGCGGTGCCCGACCGGGTCGAAGTGGTGGATGCCGCGCGGCAGGCCGCGGCACCGGTTGACGGTGACGTACAGCTCCAGCTCGTACAGGCAGTCGACGCTGTAGTACGGCCGCCGCGTCACCTCGCGCCGCGTGCCGCCGCGCCGCACCGTGTCGACGGACGTGACGCGGGCCGTGCGGAACAGCAGCTCGCCGAGGAGTGCCGCGTCGAACGCGCGCACCGGCGCCGCGGCGGGTGACGGCTCGGCGGCCACGGGTCTGTGCAGCAGGATGCCGGTCGCGGCGCCGACGTCCTTCACCAGCGGCGCCGGCGGGCGTTCCACCGCCTCTCCCGCGCCGACCACCCGCCAGTCGCGGCTGTTGACGTGGAACAGCAGCTCCTCGTACGACCACAGGCCGAGCACCTGGTCGTCGTCTTCGGCGAACCGGCCCTCCTGGTCCGCCACCACGACGAGGCCGGCGCCCACCAGGTAGGCCACCACCTCGGCGACCACGTCGAGCGGGACGCCGGTCTCGGCGGCGAGCTCGGCGACCGCGGTCGGCCGGCCCAGCGCCGCGGCGACGCGCACGGCCCACGGCTGCGCGAGCACCGCGTGGTACCCGGTGGACGGCGACTCGACGGTGAGCTTCGCGTCGCGGGAGCGCAGCGCGCTGAACCGGGACAGCCGGACCAGCCGTTCGAGGTCGACGGGGGTGTGCGCGAACACGGGCGCGGAGGCGACGGGCACCACGGACAGCAGCGGGCCCATGCCGTCGCGCAGGCCGAGCGACCGCACCACCGAGCCCGCGAGCCGGGTGAGGATGGCGTCCAGCGACGCGTCGTCCGCGCCGGTCCACGCGGGCGTGACCGCCCCGGCCGGGGTGGTCGGCACGCCGACGTTCTCCAGCGACACGGGGCCCAACGCCATGCGGCGCAGCGCCTCCCGTGCCAGCGGGGTCGCCGCGGACAGGTCGAACTCGCCCCAGCGGGTGATCGCGACGAGCACGCCGTCCTCACCGAACTCGAGGAGGCTGTCCTCCGCCAGCGAGAACAGTGGGATCGTTCCCAGCGGGCTCCGGTCGCGCAGTTCCATCACGGCAGGACCCACGCCCGGCAGCAGCCGGGAAGATGTGCGCTCATCACCAACGCTCCTGCCGAATAGGGCGAATCCGGTTCATCGTGGCGCGCCGGGGGCGGGCGGGCCAGTGCGCGGATCACGCGCCCACTGTGTGAACTTCACGGCCGCGCGGGACGGATGCAGGTTCGGTCTGGTGGACGGCTCACTGGTCCAGGTCAGCGGCCGTCTGTCAGTGTCGTGCAGTCCCTTCCGACACCGCCGCAGTGGTGGAGGTCACCACATTCCACCCGCGTCCGGACGCACCTCACGACCTCATGTGGGAGGCGCTTGCGATGTACGCCGAAGATCCACTGTCCGACGAGCTGACCGGCTCGTCACTCCCCGAACCGCCGACACCGCCGGGCGGTGCCGTGCGGTTCACCCTGCTCGGCCCGCTGGAGATCCGGCGCAACGGCGTCGACCACGCGCCGACCACGCCCAAAGTCCTCCAGCTGCTCGGGATGCTGGTGCGGCGGCCGGGACGGGTCGTGCACATCGACTCGATCGTGCGGGAGCTGTGGGCGGACAACCCGCCGCGCAGCGTCCGCACCACCATGCACACCTACGTCTACCAACTGCGCCGGTGCATCGAGGAGAACCAGCTCGCCCCGTTCGGCGAGCCGATGCTGGTCACCAAGGCGCCCGGCTACGTGCTCCGGATCTCCCCCGAGCAGGTGGACGTGTTCGAGTTCCAGGCGTTGCAGCGGCGTGGCCGGGAGCTGCTGGACCACGGCCGCTTCGCGGAGGCCGCCCGCTGCTTCCGGGCCGCGCTGGACCTGTGGTCCGGCTCGCCGCTGGGCAACGTCCAGTGCGGGCAGGTGCTCTCGGCGTACGTCCTGGAGCTCACCGAGGAGAGGCGCAGCACGCTGCACCTCCGCATCGAGGCGGAGATCGGCGCGGGCGCGCACCACGAGCTGATCGGCGAGCTGCGCTCGTTGATCTCGCGCAACCCCATGGACGAGGCGCTGCACAGCCAGCTCATGCGCGTGCTGGGCCGCAGCGGGCGGCGCTCCGACGCGCTCGCCGCCTACCGGCAACTGCGCGCGCGGCTGAACGGCGAACTGGGCGTCGAGCCCTGCGACGAACTGCAGGTGCTGCACCGGAACCTGCTCTGCGAAGGCGATCGAGCCGCGTGACCACGTTGGGATGTGAGGAACAGTCATGACCACTCGGACCTACGGCCAGTTCTGCGGGCTCGCCCGCGCCTTGGAGCTCATCGGCGAGCGCTGGGCGCCGCTCGTGCTGCGGGACCTGGTGCTCGGCCCGAAGAAGTTCACCGAGCTGCGCCGGGGCCTGCCGAAGATCCCCGCGAGCATCCTGTCGGCCCGGCTGAACGAGCTGGAGCAGGGCGGGGTCGTGCGGCGGCGGGTCGAGCCGGCCCCGGACGCCTCGGTGGTCTACGAGCTGACCGAGTACGGCGCCGAGCTGGAGCCGGTGCTGCTCCAGCTCGGGCTGTGGGGCGCGCGGTCGCTCGGCGGGCCGGGGCCGGAGGACGTGTTCACGCTCGACTCGGCGATCCTGTCGCTCTACACGACGTTCCGCGGCGACCACGCCTCCGGTGTGCGAGTCGTCTACGAGCTGCACTACCCCGACATGGTCGTGCACGCCGTCGTGGACGACGGTGAGCTGCGGGTCGGCAGCGGCTCGCACCCGGACGCGGACCTCATCCTGCAGCCGCGCGGCCCGGTGATGCTGGACGTGCTGACGGGCGGCCTGAGCCCGGCGGACGCCGTGGCAACGGGCGCGGTGGGCATCACCGGCCCGTTCGAGAAGTTCGAGCTGTTCACCGACCTGTTCCACATCCCCTCCGCGCCCGCGCCCGCGGAAGGACTGGCCCTGCGCTGACCGATCGCGGAAGACTCCCGCCCGCCTGTGGCCCGAACCGCAGGCGGGCGGTGACTCGTCCGCCCCCAGGCGGGGTGCTCCCCGCCCTCGCCCTCGCCGCGCCACCCGGCCGCCGCACCATCCGGCTCGCCTTGGCGCGCCCGCCTTGCCCCTTGCCGCGCGTCACCCCCGGAAAACTCGCGAAAATACGACATCGCCGTTCTTCCTGATGTCGGGCGGGTGTCGGCCGGGTGACGCGGAGATGTCCGGGCGCTGTTGTTCGACGACAGGTTTCACCCGAACGGCGTCACCCGGCGCGCGTTCGTCGGAACACACCCGCCGATTTCCCGCCGGCTTTCCGGTCGCATTCCGACCGGTGCCGCCACAACTCCGCGCCGGACCGCGACACCTCATCCGACCTGGCCCCCACCAGGCGTCCCACGGGGTATTGTCACGCCCCATCGGTTGGACGTGCGTTTTTCATGATCGTGGAAGCTGGGGGCACAGCACGGGAGCCGCTGCGCCGAACGGGTGGTCGTCGCGGAGGCTCGGAACCGGGCAGCACCCGTGTCAGCCTCAGGGGGTGCGCACGGGCGGCCCGCCCCCGCGCGGACGGAGGGTGAGCTTGACCTGCACCGATTCCCAGGAGAGCGCCACAGACCAGCGGCCGGCGACCACCGCACCGCTGGGAACGGCGAGTGCGGACCGCCGACCGCGGCTCGCGTGGTACCTGGCGACCACTATCGTCACGGTCGTCTTCGGCGCGTACTGGGTGGTCGGCCTCGCCGAGATGCTGGCCTCCGGCGCGGCCGTCGGGCCGCTGGCCACCACCGTCGGTGTGCTGTGCACGGCCGCGTTGCTGGGCATCCAGCTCGGCTACTTCGGCCGCCCGTCGACCGACCTGCGCTCACGGCTCAGCCACGTCGTGCTGGCCGCGCAGGCCGTGCTCGTCTACACGCCCGTCCTCGTCCTCAAGTACTCCTGGCTGGGTTTTCCCAGCTTCCTGGCGGGCAGCGCGCTGCTGGTGCTGCGACCCCGGTTCGCCTGGCCGCTGTTCGCGGCGATCGTGGCGATCTCGGCGTGGGCGCAGTACGAGGCCACGGGCCTGTCCATCGACGTCGTCTACCTCTCCGCCAGCGTCGCGGGCTTCGCGCTGGAGGTGTACCTGCTGACCAGGCTCACCCGTCTGGTCGGCGAGCTGCACCGGGCGCGCTCGGAGCTGGCCGTGCGGGCGGTCGCCGAGCAACGGCTGGCGTTCGCCCGCGACCTGCACGACCTGCTCGGCTTCAACCTCTCCGACATCTCGCTGAAGGGCGAGCTGGCGCACCGGCTCATCACCAAGTCGGGTGAACGGACCAGGACCGTCCTCGCCGAGATCATCGACGTCTCGCAGCGCACGCTGGCGGACGTGCGGGCGGTCGCCCGCCGCAACCGGACGGTGTCGCTGGAACGCGAGGCGCGCACGGCCGAGTCCCTGCTCACCGCGTCGGACATCGCCGTGCGGGTCGAGCTGGACCACCACGCGTTGCCCGCGCGGACCCGCGCCACGCTGGCCAGGGTGCTGCGCGAAGGCGTGACGGACGTGCTGCGGCAGAACGACGTGCGGCAGTGCGAGATCGCCGTGCACCAGACCGACAAGGCGGTGTCGCTGGACATCGTCAGCAGCGGCGCCCTGCCGTGCGAGCCGGAGGCCGACCGCGAAGGGCTCGACAAGCTGGCCGAGGAGGTCGAGCGGCTCGGCGGCTCGCTGCGCTCGGGCCGGGGTTCCGACGAGCGCCACCGGTTGCACGTCGAGTTCCCCGTCGCCGAGGAGACGTGGGACGACGAGCCGGCCGAGGACCAGGGCGGGCGCTGGTCGCACGGCGAGGCGCGCCGGATCAGGGCGCTGCTCGCGACCGTGCTGGCCGGGCGGACGTTCGGCGCGGTCGTGCACGCGTTCTACCTGACCCGCGAGGCGTGGCAGATCGCGCTGACCGTGGGGCACCTGGGCGCGTTGCTGGCCCTGCAACTCCTCTACTTCAGCCACCCGACGGCCCGGCTGCGGCCGCCGTTGGCGTACGGGCTGCTGGCCGTCCAGGCGGCCCTGATCTACCTGCCGCTCCTCGCGCTGCAGGAGGCGTGGGTGAGCATGCCGGGCATGCTGGCGGGCAGCGCGCTGCTGGTGCTGCCGCCGCTGGCCGGGTGGGCGGTGTTCGCCGGCGTGCTGGGCAGCGTGGTCGGCATCCAGGCGAGCCTCGGCCTGACGCCCGCGGCGATCGTCTTCAACGTCACCGCGACCGTGATCAGCGGGTTGGTCGTGTTCGGCCTGACCTGGCTGACCCGGCTCGCGACCGAGCTGGACGCGACCCGCAGGCGGCTGGCCCGCGCCGCGCTGGCCGAGGAGCGGTTGCGGTTCGCCCGCGACCTGCACGACCTGCTCGGCATGACGCTGTCGGCGATCGCGCTCAAGAGCCAGCTCGCGACCAGGTTGCTGAGCGTGGACCACGACCGGGCGGCGGCCGAGCTGGTCGACGTGCTCGCGTTGACCAGGCAGGCGCTCGCCGACGTCCGGTCGGTCGCCACCGGCGACCAGGAGCTGTCGCTGGAGCAGGAGGCCAGGTCGGCGGAGGCGGTGCTGGTCGCGGCGGACGTGCAGGTCACCGTGGACGTGGAGCACGAGTGCCTGCCGCCGTCCGTGCGCACGGTGCTCGCCGTGGTGCTGCGCGAGGGCGTGACGAACGTGCTGCGGCACAGCAAGGTGGAGCACTGCGACATCTCCGTGCGCCGCACCGCGGACGGGGACGTGCACCTCGACATCGTCAACGACGGGGTGGGCGACGTGGACGCGGAACGGGCGGACGCGCACTCGCCGGGCAGCGGCATCGGGAACCTGTCCGAGCGGGTCGGCCGTCTGGGCGGCACGCTCGTCGCCGGGCCCGAGGAGGGTGGGACGTTCCGGCTGCACGCCGCGCTGCCGGTGCGGGCGCTGGCCGCGTGCCGGGAGCAGGACCAGGCGGAGGCCGTCGCGGCGGCCGGTGGCACGTTGGGCGGTGGCACGTTGGGCGGTGGCACGTTGGGCGCGGGCACGCCGGGCAGTGGCACGTTGGGCGCGGGCACGGCGAGCGAGGATCGGGCCGACGAGCGCTGAGCTTGCAGAAGGCCTCGGGTCGACCAGTTGTCACGGGCGCCGTTCATCGCGATCAAGCCTTTGCGAACCCCACTCACAACGCAGCGTGCATACCCCATCACGAAATGGGTCGCGAAATCGGCCAGGAACGACCAATACCGGCAATTCACCACGCACAACGGCCCGACCCGCGTGATCAGGCAGTCGGTCCGGGTAGGCGAACCGAGGCTGATCAGGCGGGCCGGGCCGGTGAAGTCGATCCTGGCGGACCGGGCGGGCAGCCGGATTACGCGGACAGCGCCTCGACGCGGCAGTAACACGCCCCGGTGAGCGCCACCGCGGCTTCAGCGCGGATGCTCCACTGGTCGAAACGGTCGATCACCAACCGCGGACGGCCCCCGGTGGACACCTCGTCGGCCTGGTCGGCGAAAAGAGCGAAAACGTTGTCGGAAACAGTCTGGCGCATCTTGGCCCTCCCGGTATCGCGTTGTCTGACATTATTCTGCGCGATTAAACCTCCTTTTCCAAGTGCTTCAGGCACAGCCAACACATGCGTTTCTCACCAGCTTTTGTGTGCATCACGCAGGCGGCCGATCGGCGCAGTCGGGCATGCAAAAAATCCCTCGCCCACAATAGGGACGAGGGATTTTCGCGGAATTCTTCAGATGTTCACAGGAACATGGGGAACGGGTTCAGGTCCTCGTAGGCCGTCGGTCGGTCCAGCAGGCCCATGCGCACCGGCACGTCGAACAGCCGACCCGGCGCGAACCGCGCCCAGAAGTGCCGCAGGCCGGGCACGACGACTTTCACCACCGGCATCCCGATGTCGGGCCGGGTCTGGTCGAGCACGAGCGTGTCGAGGTCGTGCCGCCGCAGCACGTCGACCAGGGCCAGCACGTCGTCGCGCACGTCCGGCCGCCGCACGTGGGCGAAGTCGGCGGGGCGCCGCGGCGGGTGCCCCGACGCCGGCCACAGGTAGGGCTGGTTCTCGACGGTGGCGTTGCGCATCCACGCGGTGGCGTCCGGGTCGTCGAACGCGGGCGGGCCGTGCAGCACGGCCGGGAGCAGCTGGTTCAGCTCGGTGACCGCGCGGCGCAGGGCCACCCGCGGGTCGAGGTGCGCGCCGAAGCCGAACAGGACGTCCTCGCGCGGCCCGCCGACCACGCGGGACAGGGCGACCACCACCGGCACGCCGAGGTCCGTGGTCAGGTCCAACGCCCACAGCTCACGCCCGAGGCGGGCGTACTGGTCGGGCATCTCCTCCACCCACGGGTCGCCGAACGCGGTGAGGTCGACACCCGGAACCCTGAGCCGGTTGTACCACCACAGCGCCACCGCGTCCCGCTCCACCAGCTCCAGCAGGCCCTGCAGCACGGCGTCCTCGATGCTGCACCCCGCCGCGTTGCCGTTGGAGTCGGCCCGCACGGACCGCCCGGCGACCGCCTCCGGCACGCCGAAGTAGAGCATCCCGGTCGGCAGCAACCGGTGCCGCTGCTCGGTCAGCGACCACAGCGGCGTCCAGTCGACCTCGGCGTCCTCGTCGAACGGCTCGGTGACGTGCTGGAACGCGGCGTGCCGCTGGTTCCAGCGCACGCGCTCCTCGTACTGCCGGTCCGAGTACAGCATGGTCGAGTTCGGGTGCAGGGCGTTGTCGCCGAGCGACCGCAGCGACCCGCGCACGGTCATCTCGTCGCCCTGGTAGTTGGCCGAGAACCGCTCCACCGCCTCGCACAGGGCGCCGACCTCGGCGTCCAGCGGGCTCACGCCCTTGCCGCCGTTCTCGCCGCGCAGCTCCTCGCGCAGCCCGGCGAGCCCGGTGACGCCGCGCGCGACGTTGAGCCCCGACCGGAACGAGTTGACGAACGCGGGCGCGCGCGAGTCGCGGCCGATCTCCTTGACCACGCCGGTGACGGGGCTGATCAGGTGCCGGTAGCGGTCGAGCATCTGCCACGGCGTGAGGGTGCGGTGGCAGGTGCCCGACTCCTTGAGAGCGGACCGCAGCACGACCGGCTGCCAGCCGCGCCGGGCCACGATGGACGGGTCGCCGCACTCCGGGCACTGCGGGCGGCGGCGCAGCTCGTGCAGCTCGCCGTGCATCCGCAGCGTGTCGAGCACCCACACCGAGTCCTGGCCGGGGTGGCGGTAGCCGGCGAGCCACTTCGACGCTTCCAGCGCGACCAGGTTGGCGGCGGCCGAGCCGAGCGGCGGCACGACGGACGTCGGCCTGCTGGCCGGGCCGTTCGCGCCGAGCACCGCCTGCACGCACGCCTCGGCGTGCCGGTGGCCCCACAGCCGGTGGGACAGGCAGTGCCAGCACGCCGTGCGGCCGGGTTCGAGGACGGGCCCGATCCACACCTGCGGGCCGACCGGGCGGGCCAGCAGCCACGGCCGGCCGGTTCGGCGGTGCATGGCGTCCAGCTCGGCGAGGCGCGGGTCGAGGTAGTCCTCGCACAGCACCACCGTGAGGTCCGCCTGGCACGGGTCCACCAGGTCGAGCCCGGCGGCGCTGAGTGCGTCCACGACGGACTCCCCCTCGGCGCGGCTGCCCAACGTCACGCAGGCGACGCGGGGCTTGCGGGCGGCGCCGAGGGCGTGCAGGTCGACACCGCACGCGTCCCAATAGGCGAGGGCCCGCTCGTCCTCGTCGACGGCGGCCGGCGGGCGTGCCGCGACGAAACCGGCGTCGACGAGGCCGTCCACGAGCCCGGCGACGTCGTCGGGGTCCATGCCCGCGGGTCTCGCGCGAACCAGGGCGTCCAGGTCCCGCGTGCCGTCCAGCAACGGGGCTATCGCGCCGATCCACGCCGACCGCACGGCCGTGACACCGTTCTGGCAGAACAGGAACACGGTGTCGTCCCCGCCCGCCTCGGCGCGCAGGTGCCTCCGGAAGGCGAGAGGTCCCCGGAGGGAACCGGCTGTCACGGGATCGCTCATGCGAACTCCTCGGCTGGTGGGCCGTACGGGGTGCAATCCTCAGTCGTGCAACCCTCACGCGGCCAGTGCCCCGCGCATGTCGCGGACGTGCGGAACGCATGGGCCGGTCGGCCGTCGGGCACCGGTCCACGTGCTGGAACGCGCTGTGCTCCGACAAGCCTCAGGCAGGTCGTCGACGTGGTGATCCGCGGTGATCCGCCGAACCGGGCGTGCGGCCGTCGGCGTCCCTTTAGAGTTGCGGCATGAGCGGTTACACGGACGAGGAGGGCCGGACGCTGCGCACGGCGGTCTACGGCGCGATGGTGCTCGTGTCGGTCGCGGAGGAGGGCGCGCTCGACCAGGAGAGCCGGGCGGGCATCCGGGCGATGGCGACCCTGCCGCCCGAGGTGCGCCACGTCGTCGGCTCCGACGCGCCGGAACTGCCCGCGGGCTCGGTGGTCGACGTCGAGAACGGCGTGCTGGCCGCGTTGCGCGACTCGATGTCGTTGCTGTCGGCCAGGTCCGCCGCGCAGGCCGACGCGTTCGCCGACGCGGTGGTCGCGATGTGCGCGGAGGTCGCGTCGGCCGACGGCCGGGTCGGTCGGGCCGAGGACGCGGTGGTCGGCAAGGTGCGCGCGGCGCTCGGCCGCTGACACCTGCCCTCGTGCCGGCGTTCCCGCGCTTCCGGCTCGACGGCTTAACGGTCCGGCGGCTCAGCGGTCCGGCGGCTCAGCGGTCCGGCCCGGTGGCGCGGCAGAACGCGGCGGTCGCGGTGTCCGCGTGGCAGGAGCGGTCGGGGACGGGACGTCGGTTGAGCCGCCGTCCGTGCACGCCGTGGTGGAACGCCGCTCCCCTGGGCCGTTGCTCCGATTCGAGGCCGCCGGCGTGTCGCAGGGTGGCCAGGGCGGTCGACAACGTGGTGCGCTGGCGTGCGTCCGCGGGGTCGGTGTCGGTCGCCCGGCCGAGCAGGTCGGCGGCGATCCCCGGGCTGCGGGCGGCCAGCGCCGCGTGGTGCGCGGTCAGCCAGTCCAGCACCCAGGCGTCGACCGGCACGGGTTCGGCCACCAGGTGCGCCGCCACCCGGTCCACCGACGCGCCCGCGGCGGCCAGCGCCTGCGCGGCCTGCCGGTGCAACGCCGCCCGCACCGGCGCGGACATGGCGCCGTACAGCGCTTCCCGCAGGTACGGGTGCCGGAAGGCCAGCTCTTCCCCCGCCTCCACGACGACCGCGCCCGCCACCGCCTCCTCCAGCACCGACGCCAGGTCCAGCACCGACCGGCCCGTCACGGCGGCCAGCTCGCCCACCCGGAACTCCACGCCCAGCAACGCGGCGGACCGCAACACCTGCCGGGCGTCCTCGGACAGGAAGTCGAGCGACCGGCCCACGGCGGCCAGCAGCGAACCGGGCAGCTCGTCGCCGGCGGCCGGGTCGACGTCCGCCACCCCGTCCACGACGCGCACCGCGCCACGCGCCACCAAGCCGTGCGCGACCTCGCGGAGGTACAGCGGGTTTCCGGCGGCACGTCGGGTGATCCCGCGCAGCACCGGGCCGGGACGTCCGCCGACCACGTGCGCGACCAGGTCCTCCGCGTCCGCGTCGTCGAGCGGGCCCAGCGCCACCACGTGACCGGCCCGCGCCTCGACACCGCGTCGCAGCCGGGCCAGGTCGCGCCGACCGGCGGTGGGACGGCTCGCGGCGGCCAGCAGCAGCGGCAGCCGCCGGGTCACGGCCACGAGCCGGTGCCACACCAGGAGGCTCGAGTCGTCGGCCCACTGGAGGTCGTCCACCACCAGGATCAGCGGCGCGTCCGCGCAGATCGCCTCGACCACCGCGACGACCTGTTCGACCGCCGCCGCGTCGGCGCCCGCGAAGCCTCGCCGGCCGGACGCCGGTGACGCCTTTACGCCGTCCAGGCACTCGGTGATCACGTGCAGCGGGAACCGCCGTCCCATCTCGTCCGCGACGCCCCAGGCGACCCGCGCGCCGTCGCCGTCGACACCGGCCAACGCCAGCGCCAGCAACGCCGACTTGCCGATCCCCGGATCACCCTCGACCCACACCGCCCCGCCGCGGCCGGCACGCACGTCGGCGACCAGTGAACGGAGGAGCGCGATCTCCCCGGTCCGGCCGACGAATCCCGCCGGGACGGGGCGGGTGGTTTCCGCGGAGTGGGTGGGAAGGGCCGACGCGTGCTGGGCGACCGGTGCGCGGTGCCCGGCGAGCGTGGTGTGCCCGGCCAACGCGTCGTGCGCGGCCGGCAGGTGGTGCCCAGCAAGCGGGGTGTGACCCGCCGGCACGCGCGGCCCGGTCATCGGGTGGTGCCCGGCCAACGCGTCATGCGCGGCCGGCAGGTGGTGGCCTGCCAAGGCATCGTGCGCGGCCGTCGGGTGATCTGCGGCGTGCGGGGTGTGTGCGGCCGGTTGGTGGGGCGGGGCCGTGGTTTCCGCGGTGATCACCTGGTGGAGGTGGCGCAGTGATGGGCCCGGCTCCAAGCCCTGGTCGGCCAGGAGTGCGTCGCGGGCGTCGCGGTACACCTCCAGCGCCTCGGCGGGTCGCCCGGAACGGTGCAGGGCGAGCATCAGGAGTTCCCGCAGCGACTCGTACCACGGGTGCTCGTCCACCAGCGGCCTGACCTGGGTGATCACCTCGGTGAACCGGCCCAGCCCCAGCGCCGCGCGTGCCCGCAGCTCGATCGCGCCCAGCCGCAGCTCGCCGAGCCGTCGACGTTCCAGCTCGACGTAAGGCCCGGACAACCCCTCGTACGCCACGCCCTCCCACAACGCCAACGCCTCGCCCAACGCGGCACGCGCGCCGGCCCACTCCCCCGCCGCGAACAACCGCTGCCCCTCGGCGCGCCGCCGCTCGAACACGTCGACGTCCAGCGCGCCCTCCGCCAACCGCAGCGAGTACCCCGCCGACCGCGACACCAGCGCGCCCCGCGCCGGCCCGAGCGCCCGCCGCAGCCCCGCCACGTAGGTCT
>NZ_JBHTLK010000203.1:0-13073 GCF_042678885.1 Saccharothrix hoggarensis | reverse complement strand
CATTTCCCGACGATCGAAAAGCGTGATCGCCGGAAAAACCGACGTGAACGACCGACGCGACACTCGCGGCCGTGGTCTCGTCCACTTCGAGATGATCAATCGCGCAGACGCGTCCCGACCCAAAGCGATCAATGCGGAACCGTGGCGTGGGCGGTTGCGGCTCCCTCATTGGTCTTGCTGAGGGACGGTTGATCGCAGTTCCGGACGGGCCGACGAGGCTTGACTTGACATGGGTTCGGGTGCCATGGGCTGGTCGGAGCCGGCAGGCTTGGCGGGCGCTTTATCCGCCATGCCTGCCGGTTGCGGCCTGCCTCCGGTGCCCGTAAGGGCCCCATGTCACATCAAGCCGGACTGAACAACAGGGCTTGCCCCAGACCAACCCCGCACCCACCGTGCAGCCGGAAGCGAAACCGGCGAACAGCAGCTCTCAGTCGCACACCGGCAGCAACTCAGGCCGCTTCGGGGCCACGCCGTCCCCCATCGACTCGCCCCGCAGCTGCCGCCCGATCCACGGCACCACGTGCTCCCGAGCCCACTTCAGGTCGTGCCGGCGCTGCGTCATCCAGTCCCGGTCCACCAACGGCGGCCAGGGGGTGTTCCACTGCTCCTCCGGCTTCAGCCCCAGCACCTCCGCCGCCCGCAGCGCCACCCGCCGGTGACCCTCGGACGACAGGTGCAGCCGGTCCTCGCTCCACGCGCGCCGGTCGTGCAGCACCGTCATCGACCACAGGTCGACCACCTTGCAGTGGTAGCGCTCGGCGACCGACCACAGGTGGCTGTTGTAGATCGCGACCTTCCCGCGCAGGGACCGCAGCAGCGGCGCGTGCTTCGGGTCGAAGCCGGTGAAGATGAGCACTTCCGAGCCGGCCGCCCGCAGTTCGGCCACCGCGATCTCGTACACCTCGGCCAACGCGTCGGCGTCGCTGCCGGGCACCAGGATGTCGTTGCCACCCCCGCAGAACGTCACCAGCTTCGGCTTCAGCGACACCGCCAGCGGGATCTGCTCGTCGACGATCTCCTGGAGCATTTTGCCCCGGATCGCCAGGTTGGCGTACCGGAAACCCGCCCGCCGGGCCGAGAACATCGCCGCGAGCCGGTCCGCCCAGCCCACGTAGGTGCCGTTCGGCGCCGGGTCGTCCATGCCTTCGGTGAAGCTGTCCCCCAGTGCGACGAAGCTGTCCAATCCCTCCATGCGTCCCTCCCTCCGCGCGGCACCCCCACGACCGCGCACGTCAGCATGCAACGCGAGGTCGGCCCTACGCCACCGTCGGTTGGGAAGCCCGTTATCAAGGTGTCACTCGGTGCGGTGGACCTGTGTCGCGAATGGGTGATTCCGCAGGTTCTGGGCGCTTTGGTGCGGTGCAGATCACGCCACGAAAGCCGGGGAAAGGCTGAGCGAACGGGACCGGGGGGAAGGACCCGAGCGAAGAACCGTGCGAAGAGCCGAGGAAGGGTTGAGAGAAGGGACCCGAGCGAAGAACCGAGCAAAGGAGCCGAGGGAACGGCCGAGGCAAGGCCCCCGGAGAAGGCCTGGGCGAGCCCACGGGAGAGCGCCTCACCCCACGGCGGCCACCGGTGCCTCGTACGCCGTCCGCAGCCGGACCTCCGCCCCCGGCGCCGCGCCCAACGCGTCCAGCCCCAGCAGCGCCGCCCCCACCACCGGCGGCACGTCCACCACCCGCACCCGCACCGCGGGCGCGTCCACCCGCAACCGGGCGTCGACCGCGTCGACCACGACCCCGCCCGTCCCGGTCAGCACCCCGCCGCCGAGCACGACGTCCACCGCCTCGCCCAGCAGCCCCAACCGGGCCAGCGACACCCGCGCCAGCAGCACGACCTCCTCCACGAGCCGGTCGACCACCGCCCGCGCCACCGCGTCACCCGCGGCCGCCACCTCGAACAGCACCGGGCACAGCGCGTGCGGGTCGAACTCGACCTCCCCGAAGTGCAGCCGCTCGACCACCTCGGCCAACGTCGCCGCGCCGTAGTGCGCGACCACGGCGTCCAGCAGCGCGGTCGGCTCGCCCCGACCGTCCTCCGCCCGCACGGCCAGCCACAGCGCCTCCGACCCGAGGTGCCCGCCGCCGCCCCAGTCGCCCGAGATCCGGCCGAGCGCGGGGAACCGGTGGGTCCGGCCGTCCGGCGCGACCGCGACGCAGTTGATCCCCGCCCCGCACACCACGGCCACCCCGATCCCGTCCGGCGTGCCGGCCCGGAGCAGCGCGAACGTGTCGTTGCCGACGACCGTCGTCGCCGACCACCCGCGCGCCTCGATGGCGGCGCGGAGGTCGTCCTCCTCCTTCGGCAGGTCCGCGCCCGCCAGGTACGCGGCGGTGTGGGTGGCGATCGGCTCGTCCGCCGCCAGCCCCGCCCGGCGCGCCGCCTCGCGGGCCATGCCCTCGAACACGTCCACGCTCCGCGCGACGCCCACGTTCTGCGGTGACGCGCCGGGCCCGCGCACCTGTGCGAGCACCCGGCCGTCCACGTCCACCAGCGCCAAGGCCGTCTTGCTGTTCCCGCCGTCGATGGCGAGCACCCGGTCCGTCACACCGTCCCCTTCGCCCACGGGAGGAAGTCCGCGTTGCGCGCCACGAGCTCGTCGGCCAGCCGCTCGGCGACGGCGTGCTGCCCGATCAGCGGGTGCGCGAGCAGCGCGTCGGCCACCCGGTCGCGCCCGCCGTGCAC
The DNA here is from genome assembly GCF_042678885.1 of Saccharothrix hoggarensis. GTDB lineage: Bacteria > Actinomycetota > Actinomycetes > Mycobacteriales > Pseudonocardiaceae > Actinosynnema > Actinosynnema hoggarensis. Next base: position 10,388 of record NZ_JBHTLK010000203.1, on the reverse strand, counting down.
CGCCGCGTCCAGCGCCAGGTGCTCGTAGGCCGTCACGTGCGAGATCAGGCCCGAGACGGACGGCGGCACGGGCGGCACGGGCAGCGGTGACGCGCCCTTGTCGTCCACCACCGCCGGCACCTCGATCACCGCGTCGTCGGGCAGGAACGGCAGCGTGCCGCCGTTGCGGACGTTCACCACGTGCTGCTCAGCGCCACCGAACCCGCCGCCACCACCCCCGCCAAAACCCCCGCCAGAACCCCCGCCGGTCAACGCGTGCACGAGCTGCACCGCCGCCTCCGAGTAGTACGCCCCACCGCGTTGCGACAACAGGTCGGGCTTGGTCACCACCCGCACGTCGCCGTACAGGTCGAGCAGTTCCTTCTCCACCCCGGCCACCACCTCGGCGCGCGACGGTTCCGTCTTCTGCTTCCGTACGACCTCGTCGTGGTCGTAGAAGTACTTCAGGTAGTACGACGGCACCATCCCCAGCCGCCGCATCAACGCCGCCGGCAGCCCGATGTGCTCAGCCAGCGCGTCACCGTGCCGCGCCAGCAGCTCGGGCAGCCGGTCGACGCCGTCCACGAACACCCCGGTCTCCCAGGTCAAGTGGTTGAGCCCGACGTGCTCCAGCCGCACGGACTCCGGCTCGACGCCCAGCAGCGCCGACGTCCACCGCTGGAACGTGATGGCGACGTTGCACAGCCCCACCGCCCGGTGCCCCGCGGCCAGCAACGCCCGCGTCACGATCCCCACCGGGTTGGTGAAGTTCACGATCCACGTGTCGTCGCCCGCCACCGCCCGGACCCGGTCGGCGATGTCCAGCACCACCGGCACGGTGCGCAGCGCCTTGGCCAACCCGCCCGCGCCGGTCGTCTCCTGCCCGACGCAGTCGCACGCGAGCGGGAACGCCTCGTCCGACGCGCGGGCCGCCTGGCCGCCCACGCGCAGCTGCAGCAGCACGGCCGACGCGCCGTCCACGCCCCGCTCCAGGTCCGACGTGGTGGTGACGACCGCCGGGTGCCCGGCGTGCTCCAGCAGCCGCCGCGCGAACCCGCCGACGACCTCCAGCCGTGCCACGTCGGGGTCGACCAGCGCGATCTCGTCCACGGCGAGGCTGGTGCGCCGCCCCGCGATCCCGTCGACCAGCTCCGGCGTGTAGGTCGACCCGCCTCCGACAACGGTGAGCTTCACCCTTTGACCCCCGTGAATGTGATGCCCTTGACGAACGAGCGCTGCGCGAACGCGAACAGCACGACCGCCGGGACCATGATCAGCAGCGTGACCGCCATCGCCAGGTTCCACTGCACGTGGTGCATGCCCTTGAACGACGCCAGCGCGAGCGACAGCGTCCACTGGTCCGGCTCCTCGCTGGTGTAGAGCAGCGGGCCGAAGTAGTCGTTCCACGTGTAGAGGAAGCAGAACAGCGCGGTCGCCGCGATGCCCGGCCGCGCCATCGGCACGACGATCCGCGTCAGCGCCTGGAACTCCGTGCACCCGTCCACCCTCGCGGCGTCCACATAGGACTGGGGGATGGTGAGGATGAACTGGCGCAGCAGGAAGATGCTGAACGCGTCGAAGAGGAAGTACGGCAGGATCAACGGCCACAGCGTGCCCGTCAGCCCGAGGCTCGACCACGTGTCGTACAGCGGCACGGCCACCACCTGCGGCGGCAGCATCATCGCGCCCACCACCAGCAGGAAGACGACGTTCCGCCCGCGCCACCGCAGCTTCGCCAGCGCGTACGCCGCCGGGATGGACGAGAGCAACATGCCCGCCGTGGCCAGCAGCGAGTAGAGCATGCTGTTGCCCAGGTACTCCAGCAGCGGCGCCTTGTCGAACACCTCCAGGAAGTTGCCCCAGTGCCACTCGCGCGGCCACAGGTCCTTGGTGAACGCCTGGCTGTCCGACATCACTGCCGTGAGGAACACGAACACGATCGGCAGCGTGAACATCAGCGCCAGCGCCAGCCCGAGGCTGTGCACCGCGACCCAGTCCAGGCCCTTCCGCCACGGCAGGGGCCGCCGCCCGACGGCCGCCGTCATGACTCCTCCTGGTGCGACGCCTTGCGCATCCGCTGCACGAGCAGCGCGGTCGCCGCGAACGAGATGACGAACAGCACGGTCGCCATCGCCGACGCGTACCCCATGTCGAAGTAGCGGAAGCCCTGCGTGTACAGCCACACCGGGAACGTCAGCGTCGAGTTCTCGGGGAAGCCGAGCACCTTGGTGGACCCCGTGACGTCGGCCGACCCGCTGGCCGCCGACCCCGCGACGACGGCCTGCGTGAACAGCTGCAGCGCCAGGATGATCGAGTTCACCACGCCGAACACCAGCACCGGCGAGATCGTCGGCAGGGTGACGTGCCACCACCGCCGCACCGCGCCCGCGCCGTCCAGCTCGGCCGCCTCGTACTGATCCCGCGGCACGTCGAGGATCGCCGCCAGCATGATGATCATCAGGTCGCCGGACACCCACAGCATCACCGCCGCGATGCCCGGCTTGGCCCACACCGGGTCGGCGAACCACAGCGGCCCCTCGACGCCGAACCACCCGAGGAAGGCGTCCAGCGGCCCCTCGTTCGGCCGCAGGACCAGGAAGAACACCAGGGTCGCCGCCACCGGCGGGGCCAGCGACGGCAGGTAGCACAACGTCCGGACCAGCCCCACGCCCGACCTCAGCCGGGCGACGACCGACGCCACGCCCAGCGCGAACACCACCCGGGCGGCGGTCAGCACCACCACGAACCACAGCGTGTTGGCGACGGCGGTGCGGAACAGCTCGTCGGAGAACATGTAGGCGTAGTTCTCCAGCCCGGTCCACTCGGGCGGGTTGATCAGGTCGTACCTGGTGAACGAGAACCCGATCGTCGCGACCAGCGGGTAGCCGAAGAACAGCGCGAACCCGAGGATCGCGGGCGCCAGGAACGCCAGCACGGTCAGGCGGTGACGGGCGCGGGAGCGGGACCGCCCCTTGGCGGGGGCGGTCCGCACCACGTCCACGCGGTCGAGCGTGGCCGTCATCCCTACTTGCCGCTCTTCGCGATCTGCTCGTCGATCCGGCGGTCGACGTCCTCCAGCCCGGCCATGAGGTCGGGCACCTTGCCCGCCTGCCACGACGTGGCGAAGTCGCCGACGGCCTTGATGTGCGCGTCGCCGATGGGCGTCACCGGGTTGCCCTGGAGCTTCCCGGACGTCGCCAGGTCGATGAACGTTTTGAAGTTCTCGTCGACCTCCAGCCGCGGGTCGGCCAGGGCGGCCTTCGTGCTGGGGATGTTCTTGATCCCGTTGGCCAGGTCCACGATGGTCTCGGTGTCGAACGACAGGTGCTTGATCAGCTCCCACGCCGCGCCGGGGTTCTTCGCGCCCTTGGGGATGCCCATGATCGTGCCGGTGGTGAACCCGATGCCGTACAGCTCCGGCTTGACCGTCGGGAACGGCGCCGTGCCGAACCGCACGTCCGGCGCCTGGTCCTCGAGGAACGCCGTGCGGTACTCGCCGTCGATCATCATGGCGATCTTCTTCTGGTGGAACGCGTGGTCGGTGGAGTACTCCTGGCCGAGCCCGGCGCGGAACCGCTCCAGGTTCTCGTGGCCGTAGAAGTCGACGAGCTCCTTCTGGAACTCCAGCATCGCCGCCCACTCCGGCGACGCCAGGCCGGACCTGCCGTCCGGGGTCTCCCACTTCGCGCCGAAGTTCGGCGCCCAGATCGGCGGCCGGTTCGCGTAGAACAGCATGGTCGGCAGGAAGCCCGCGACCTCGATCGAGCCGTCCGCAGCCTTCTTGGTCGTGCGCTTGGCGAAGTCCAGCAGCTCGGCCGTCGTCCTGGGCGGCGCGGTGATGCCCGCCTCGGCGAGCAGGTCCTTGTTGTAGTACAGCCCGTACACGTCGCTGAGCAGCGGCATCGCGCACCGGTTGCCCTTGTACTCGGTGTAGGAGCGGACCGCGTCCGGGATCTGGCCGAGGTCGACGCCGTCCCGGTCGATGTAGGGCTGGAGCGGCTGGAACGACCCGCTGGAGCAGAACTGGCCGATGTTGTCGGTGGTGAACGACATGGCCACGTCCGGCGGGTTGCCGCCGCGGATGCCCGCGGTGATCTTGTCGTCGTCCTGGCTGCCCTCGTGCTTGATCTCGGCGTTGGGGAACTTCTCCTTGAAGCTCTCCAGCGCCTTGGTGACCTCGGCCTGCTCGCGGCCCGAGTAGTTGCTCCAGACGGTCAGGGAGAACTCGTCCTCCTTGCCGGGAGCCGCCGCCGGCCCGGACCGCTCTGACTCGGTGCCCGAGCCTGCCGCGCAAGCGGTCAGGGACACCGCCGCGGCCACGCACAGCAACGCTGCGCGGTGGAGCTTGCGCATCTGCTCTCCTTCACCTCAACGTGCGGACGGGGACGTTGACGCGGTCCGCTCCTCTCCTCGGCGCGGACCGCTGAAGGGTTCGGTCGTGGCGGCGGGCAGGCCGAACACCTGTTCCCTGACGACGGACAGCGCGGAGTGCAGTGCGCCGGAGCGCACCGGTTTCCCGGTCACCAGGGCGAGTCGGACGGGGGTGCGGGGCACCACCAGGCGGCGCAGCTCGGCGGCGACGAGGTCGGCGAGCGTCGTGCCGCCCGCCTGCGCGATGTCGCCGGAGAGCAGCACCAGTTCGGGGTCGAGCACGGCGACGACGTTCGCGACGCCGGTGGCGATGCGGCGGGCCAGGTCCACCAGGAACTCCCGGCCGGCCGGGCCCGCGCCGAGGGCCTTCTCCACGGCGGACAGCCCGGTGCGCGCGGACACGCCGTGCGCGCGGGCCAGCCGGGCGATGCCGGGGCTGTCGAGCAGGTCGCCGTAGCGGCTGCCGGTGCGCCGGGTGCCGGTGTCGGCGTGCGCGTGGTCGGGGACCTGCAGGGCGTCGATCTCGCCCGCGCCGCCGGTCGCGCCGCGCAGCAGCACGCCGTTGACGACGACGGCCGCGCCGACCGCGTCCGCGGGCCAGAGCAGGACGAAGTCCCGCACCCCGACGGCCCGTCCGGCGATCATCTCTTCGAGGGCGACCAGGTTGACGTCGTTCTCGACGGTCACGGACGTGTCGAGGAGCGCTTCCAGCTCCTCGGGGATGTTCTTGTTCTCCCAGTCCGGCATGTGCGGCGCGTAGTTGAGCCTGCCGGTGGCCGGGTCCACTGCGCCGGGGCTGCCCACGACCACGTGGTGCAGGGCGTCGGTGGTGAGGCCCGCCTGGGCGGCGGCCTTGGTGACGGCGCTGTGGAACGCGGCCAGCACGTCGGTCTTCGGCATCGGGGCGCGGTGCTCGGTGAGCGTGGCGCCGGAGATGTCGGCGATGGCGATGTCGATCGAGTCGGGGGTGAGGTCGACGGCGGCGACGTGGGCGAGCGCGCCGTTGACCGTCCACAGTTGCGCCCGCGGTCCGCGCCCGCCGCCGCGCAGTCCGTTGCGCAGCACCGTTCCCTCGTCTTCGAGGCGGGTGAGGAGCTGCGCCGTCGCGGGCTTCGAGAGGCCGATGATCCCCTCCAGCTCCGCCCTGGTCAGCGGGCCGTTGCGGAGCAGCGCCTCGATCGCGGCGCGGTCGTTGATCTCGCGCAGCAGCCTCGGGCTCCCGGCTCGCATCGGCTCTCCTGTCTGTTAACTTTCCAGACGATTTCGTGGTGACGGTAGTGACGAGGCTCACCGGGGTCAATGCTCCGAGACGCGTCCGTTACCAGGGTTAGGTAGGCCTAAGGCACCCTGGAGGCATGACCGACACGCGTCAGGAGTCGCTGGCCTCCCTGCTGGGCGGCCGGGGTGGTGCGGTGGACGCCTCGCTGCCGCCGTTGGCGTTCGTCCTCGGCTGGCTGCTGAGCGGCAACTCGATCGCCGTGGGCGCGGCCTCGGCGGTGGCGTGCGGCGTCGTCGTCGGCGTGGTGCGGGTGGTGCGGGGAGGTCGGCCGCGGGCGCTGCTCGTGTCCGTCGCGCTGGTCGTGCTGGCCGCCTACGTCGCGATCCAGACCGGGCGGGCCGAGGACTTCTTCCTCGTCCAGATCCTCCTGAACGCGGCGTCGGCGCTCGTCTGGGCCGCGTCGATCGTGGTGCGGTGGCCCCTGCTCGGCGTGGTCGTCGGCCTGGTGACGGGGCAGAAGTTCGCCTGGCGGCGCGACCCGGACCTGATGCGGGTGTACCGGATCGCGTCGTGGCCGTGGGTGGGGCAGTACGTGCTGCGGGTCGTGGTGTTCGGCGCGCTGTGGCTGGCCGGCGAGGTGGTGCTGCTCGGGATCATGCGGGCGGCGCTGACGTGGCCGTTGCAGGTCGCGTGCATCGCCGTGAGCTGGTGGATCGTCCGCCGCACGCTCCCCGCCGACCACCCCGGCCTCCGCCACCCCCGCGTCTGACGCGCCGGCGCCCGGTCACGCGGGGCGCTGTGGACCTTCACCGCTGCGGCTGGCCGCGGTGGTGCCTGGTCAGGCGGGGCGTGGGGCCGTGTCGCCGAGGACCTTCACCGCCGCCAGCCACGCCGAGCCCGCCGCGCCCTCGGTCGCGACGCACACCGGGGCCGCGGTGCGGGCCGCCAGCTCGCGCTTCAGCCGCCCGCCCAGCGGGTGCGCGTGGACGAGGCTGCCCATGAGCACGATCGGGCTCTCGTCGTGCGCCGACCGCGTCGCCTCCGCCAGGTCGGCCAACGCGCGCACGGCCGCCGTGATGATCCGGTCCGCGGACGCCGCCGTCGCGTGCGCCGTCACGAGGGGCGCGTAGCCGGCCAGCTGGATCGGCGGCGCGGTGTTGACCGCGGTGATGAGGCGGCGCCACCGGTCGCGGGGCGCGCCCTCCGTGATGCCGGCCCGGTCGAGGACGGCCGTCGACAGGTCGTCCGGGGCGTCGCGCTCCAGCGCGAGGAGCGTCGCCCGCACGGCCTCCCGGCCCAGCCAGAACGCCGACCCCTCGTCACCGAGCAGCCACCCGTGCCCCCCGGCCGTCGACACGAGCTCGTGCTGCTCGATCCGGGCCGCGATGGACCCGGTGCCCGCCACCAGCACGGTGCCGTCCGGCGACGCCGTGCCGGACGCGAACGCCGCCTCGCAGTCCGTGACCACGCGCAGCGGGCAGCGCAGCCCCGCGCCCGCCCACGCCGCCTCGAACAACGCCGCCACCGCCGGGTCGGTCAGCTTGCTCGACCCCGCCATGCCCAGCACTCCGGCCTCGACCTTCGCCGGGTCGAGCCCCTCCAACGCCGCCGTCAACGCCTGGCGGACGTGCGCCGCGGCCTGCTCCGGCGGGTGCGAGTTGGGGTTCGCGCCGCCCGCGACCCCGGCGCCCAGCCGGGTGCCGTCCAGGTCGAGCACCAACGCCCGGGTGCTCGTGCCGCCCGCGTCCAGACCCACCACGAAACCCATTCGCCCGAGTATGCCCAGCGAGCACGAGGTCCGGCACACCCAACCGGGTTGTGCCGGACCTGGCTCTGCGTGATCGGACCGCGGACCTGACGCGCAGGTCAGCCCTGTGGCGTGAGGACCTGTGCCCGATCGGGGGACGCGTTGTGGTGGTGCAGCAGCAGGAGGCTGCCCGGCGCCGCCGCCGGGTCGCGCCGCACCTCCAGCACCGCGCCGGACTCCGCCACGAACGACACCGCGCCCACCAGCCCCAGCCCCGGCTTCAGCGGGTCGAACGCCATGGGCTCGCGGATCAGGTCCACGAACCCCTCCTCGTCGCCCGGCGCCGCGTACTTCCCGGTCGTGCCCACCGTGTACGTCAGCGGCGCGGAGGCCGCCGCCGGGTCGATGCCCAGCGCGGTCAGCTCCACCGGCAGCACCACCACGTTGCTGTCCATCAGGTTCGTGTCCACGTCGCCGTACTGGCCGTTGAGGGGCTGCTCGTCGACGACCTCGCCGTCGGACACCCGCGTGGTCCGGGCCAGCCACACGTCCGCCGTGACGCGGCCCGCCGCGTCGGTCGGCTTGACCGCCTCGACGAAGTAGTCGTGCGCGCCGTCGCCGGTGGTGTCGATCCGGACGCCGGGGCTGGTGGTGCCGCCGAGCGTCACCCAGTTGTGCCAGGTCACGACGCCGAACGCGAGCATCCCGTCGGCCGACGCCGCGCCGACGTACCGCAGGTCGCCGCCCTTGGCGGTGCGGTTGGACGCGCAGTCGTCCACGACGTCGTCGGTGCAGTCGGGCAGTTCCGGGCTGGTGCCCTGGAGCTGGAACGCGCTCACCAGCGACCGGTACGCCTGGTCGCCCTCGCCCTGGTCGAGCTGCCGGCCGTCCAGCCGCAGGGCGCCGTCGCCGAGGTCGGTCGCGGTCAGGTCGGCGACGGGCTCGGGCGCGGCGTACACCGGCACCCGGATCGTCGCCTCGCCGGACCGGACGAGCACCCGGCCGGACGCCTCGGCGACGAACTGCCGCGCCGCGTCCGCCTGCTGCTTCACCACCGTCGGGTCGGCGACCTTGCGCAGCTCGTGCGGCGTGACGCGGAGCGTGACGCGCGCCGTGGCGGACCCGCCCGGCGGCACCGCCACGGTCGGCGGCCGGATCTCGAACCGGGCGCCGGGGACGGTCGTCGCGGCCTCGTAGGAGAGGTCGGCGATGCGCCACGCCGACGACTTGTTCACCACGGCCAGCGTCTTGCTCGCGGACATCGGCTCGGCCGCCTCGACCGGCCCGAACGACACGCCGACCGCGCCGGGGTCGTCCCGCACCAGGGCGAGCAGGTCGACGCCGACCGCGTCCCGCGCGTCGACCCGGCCCGCGCCGACCCGCATCGGGGCCTCGGGGGTGCCGGTGGCGTGGTCGTCGCCGTCGGTCACCCGGCCGTGGGCGGTGTTCATGATCGCCGCCTTGACCTCCTCGACGGTCCAGTCGGGGTGGGTCTCGCGGACCAGCGCGGCGATGCCCGCCACGTGCGGCGACGCCATCGACGTGCCGCCGAGGCTCACGCTGTCCGCGCCGCTGCCCACGTCGGCGGACAGGATCGTGTCGCCGGGCGCGGCCACGTCGGGCTTGGCGGCCGCCGCGCCGCGCACGCCGCGGGACGACGACGGTGTCATCGTGTCCGCCAGCGCGGGCGTGATCGTCGGGACGGCCCGGCGCAGCGAGCCGAGCATCCGCACCTGGAGCGTGCCGTCGTCCAGCGCGGGCCGCAGCGCCTCGGTGGCGGCGGCGGTGAACTGGAACGACGGGATGGCCGCGTTGCCCGCGATGCCCGCCTTGAACGTGTTGCTGCTCGCGGTGAGCAGCACGCCGGCCGCGCCGGCCGCCTGGGCGTTGTCGGTGCGGGCCGCCGAGCCGCACTCGCGGGTCGTGTCGTCCTCGTCCCACTCCAGCCACGCGAACTTGCCGGTCAGGTCGTCGGCGATCGGGCCGCAGCCGTCGCGGTTCTCGGGGTCGGTGACCGGCGCGACGGGGCGGGTGAGGTCGAGCGAGGCGTAGGCGGTGTAGCTCACGCCGTACTGGCCGGAGTGCTGCCGCCCGGCCACCTCGACGCCGTCGAGGATCGAGTACGCGTCCCGCGTGTTGGCCACGGCCAGCGCCTCGGGCGCGTTCGCGGGCGAGCCGCCGATGTCGTAGAAGTCGCCGCCGTTGCCGGCCGCCGCGACGACCACCACGCCGTGCTCCACGACCTTGCGCACGAACAGGTTGTCCGGGTCGTCCTGGGCGCCGTAGTCGGTGCCGAGGGACAGGTTGACCACGTCGAGGCGGTCGGCGAAGTCGCCGTCGCCGTTCGGGTCGAGGGACCAGTCGAGGGCCTGGCCGAGGAGGTCGGTCGACCCCTTGCAGCCGAACACCTTCAGCGCGTACAGCGACGCCTTCGGCGCGGTGCCGGGCCCGACCCTCATCCCGGCCAGCGCCTCGGGCGTCACGTCGGCGTGGTCGCCGGTGAACGTGGCGCCGTCCGCGTTCACGCCGTACCCGGCCGCGGTGCCGGCGACGTGCGTGCCGTGGCCGTGGCAGTCCAGCGGGTTCGGGTCGGGCTTGGGCGTGGCCTTCTCGGGCACGTTGGCGTCGTAGTCGTCGCCCGCGAAGTCGTGGCCGCCGACGACCTTCGCGGTCGGCGTCCACGGCGCGGTGCGGTCGACGGCGTCGTAGGCGGCGGTGGTGCCGGGTCCGCCGAAGTCGGCGTGCGTGTAGTCCACCCCGGTGTCGACGATGCCGATGCGCACGCCCTCGCCGTACCGGCCGGTGTCCCGCCACACCCGGGCCGCGCGGGTGAGCTCGGCGGCGCTCGCGTTCTGCGGCGTCTTCGGCACGGTCAGCCGCACCGCCCGCACCTCGGGCAGGGCGGCCAGCTCGCGCAGCCTGGCCCCGTCGGCGGTGACGACCTCGCCGGGCACCGCGTTGCGGGTCGTGGCGATCTCGCGCGCGCCGGAGTCCTTGTCCCGCAACGCGTCCAGGACGCGGTCGGCCTTCACGTCGGTGCGCTGCCGGGCGGCGCGGGCGGCCGCCGCCGGG
>NZ_JBHTLK010000202.1:0-13082 GCF_042678885.1 Saccharothrix hoggarensis | reverse complement strand
CCCGCACGTGCCGCCGCCGCACCTGTCGTCGCCGCACCTGCCGCCGTCACCCGGCCGTCCACCGGCGCCCCAGCCGCCCGCGCCGCCACGTCGTCCCGCCCCGCCACCACCGCGTGACGACGACCCGGACGACGACTTCGGTGGCTCGATCCTGCGCTGAGGAGGGACGACATGGCATTCGGTGTGGACGCCGAGGCGATCATCGCCTGCGGCAAGGCGGTGGACGGCCTCTCGGCCGAGGCGGAGAAGATCAAGGAAGCGGCCCAGGCCGCGATCGTGCCCGAGATCTCGTGGGGACTGCTCGGTCAGGCGCTGACGTACGGCGACTACGTGGAGCTGACCGACGCGTTCCTGGACCACATGGCGAAGATGACCGAGAACCTGGGCAAGCTGGGCGACCGGCTGTCGTTGACCGGCGAGCACTACCGCGACGTGAACCAGGCCGTCGCGGACGCGTTGGACGACATCGGCAGGCAGCTCGGCGACGCGTCGCGGCCGCCGTCGGTCGGATCGGGGGCATGACGTGGCCGGGGAGACGCTCGAAGCGGTCGGCACCGAGCAGGAGGTTCGTGACGACAACTACTGGACCAGCGAGGACGGCGACTTCCTCAAGCCGGTCAGCGAGAGCGGGACGGTCGAGGCGGGAGCCAAGGCGTGGGACGCCCTCGGCGGCCTGACCAGTGGAAATCCGGCCGAGGTGCAGGCGGCCGTCGGCGACATCCAGGCGTTCCTCGGCGAGTTCCCGAGCGCCGCGGAGATCATCGCCGACCCGCTGCACTCGCTGCTCACGTTCGGTCTCGGCTTCCTGGTCGACCTGATCAAGCCGTTGGACGACGCGCTGAAGCTCGTCACCGGCGACGAGGAGCAGCTGAAGCTGGCCGCGCAGCACTTCGAGAAGGTCGCCACCGACCTGAAGGCGCTGTCCGAGAAGTTCGCCGGGACCGTCGAGACCGGGTTGGCGAGCTGGCAGGGCCAGGCGGCCGACGCGAGCCGGGAACGGCTCGGCGAGTTCGCCGTCGGGATCATGGAGACGGGCGGCGAGGCGGAGAGCATCGTCACGCTGCTCACCGGCAGCGCGGCGTTGATGAAGACCGCGTACGACCTGGTCATGGACCTGATCGCGAGCCTCGTCGAGTGGCTGATCATCACGTGGCTGGCCGCGCAGGCGGCGGCCGTGCCCACGCTGGGCGCGTCCGAGGTCGCGGCGGCCGGTGCGACCGCCGTGCAGGTGGGCGTGACGGTCAGCCGGGTGTCGCGGATCGTGCAGCGGGTCACCGCCGTGCTGACGAAGATCGGCCGGGTGTTCAAGGTGCTCACCGGACGGCTCGCCGGGCCGAAGTGGTGGCGGACGACGGCGGAGAAGTTCGCCGGCAAGGACGCCATGCAGACGTTCCTCGGCAAGGACGGCGCCGGGAACATCATCGGGCCGGGTGGTTGGAAGGGTTCCGCGCAGCAGTTCGGCAAGGACGCGCTGGGCAACGCGGGGGCCACGCTGGGCGGCGCGGTGGTGGAGAGCGGCAAGGACGTCTACGACATGGTCACCGACGAGCCGCCGAACGCCGCCGACGTCGACCGCAAGCTCTCCATCTGAAAGGGGACGCCGTGAGCGCCTTCATCTCGCAAGACCCGACGTTCCAGGAGCAGATGCGGACCCCGCCGAGCAAGCGGCGCAAGGTCACCAAGATCAGCGTCATCGTCGGCGCGGTGTTCCTGCTGGTCATCGGCGGGTTGTTCTTCTACGTCTCGCGGACCGGCACCAAGACCGGCGACTGCGCCCAGCCGAAGAGCGTCGCGCGCGGCGGCGTGGAGATGGCCAAGGCCGACTGCGCGTCGCCGAAGGCGTCCTACCGCCAGGCGGCCTACGCGGGCGGCGTGAACGCGGAGTGCCCCGAGGGCGACTACTACCCCGCGCGCACCGGCGGGACGCGGAAGAACAAGCGCGTCTCGTACCAGTGCTTCATGTTGAACGTCCGGGAGGGCGAGTGCCTGAAGCTCACCCCGTTCGGGCGGGCCAGCCTGTACGAGAAGGTGACGTGCGGCGGCGGCGTGCTGAAGGTGGCCGAGGTCGTGTCGGGCAAGGCGGACGCGAAGCAGTGCGCCCAGGGCGCCGAGTCGAGGGTGTACAGCGTGCCGGCGACGACCGTCTGCCTGACCAAGGCCTGAGCCGGGTCACACTGGTCGGGTGAACTCCGAACTCATCGCGGGCATGGCGGCCCTGGTGGCCGCCGACGCCTCGCCCGAGGTGCTCGCGGTGCGCGGCGACGTCGTGGTGGTCCGGGTCGCGGACGTGGTGCTGAAGGCCCACGAGCGCGGCACGGACCTCGCGGTGCTCGCCGCCCGGCTGCGGCTGGCCGCCGACCCCCGCCTGGCCGAACTCCTGCTGACGCCCCGGTCGGCGCCCGCGGTGGTGCTGGGGCGGGTCGTCACGGCGTGGCCGATGGGCACGCCGGTGCCGCAGAGCGAGCCCGAGGACCTGCCGATGGAGGCCGCCGGGCGGATGCTGGCGGCGTTGCACCGGTTCACCGCCTCGGACTTCGCGCCTCCCGTGCCGGTGGCCGGCGCGCGGTCGCGGATGGAGCGCGCGGTGCGCGACCTGACGGTGGACACGCCCGCCGCGGCGCTGGTCCGGCGGGCCTTCGCGACGTTGCCGCGGTTCGCCGACTCCGGGACGACGCTGATCCACGGCGACTGGCACCTGGGGCAGCTGGTGTGGCGGGACGGCTACCGGCTGATCGACGTGGACGACCTGGGTGTGGGCGACCCGGCGTGGGACCTGGCCCGGCCGGCCGCGCTGCACGCGGCGGGGGTGCTCGACGCCGACGCGTGGGGCCGCCTGCTCGGGTCGTACCTGGACGCGGGCGGCGTGGGCGTGCCGCGGGAGGACCCGTGGTCGGTGCTCGACGCGCCGGCGCGCGCGCTGGTCGTCCAGATGGCGGCGCGTGCTCTTTCCGCTGCGGAGCGCGACGGGAACGAGTTGAACGATGCTCAGGAAGCGCTGATCGAGGCGTGTGCCCGGATCGTGTCGACACACGAACCCATTCCGCGCGGCTAATATCGGGCACATCGCGTCAAGAGCAGGAGGCTCACACGATGCAGTGTCCCAAGTGTCATGCGAACATGCGCACCTTCGACCGCATGGGCGTGCACATCGAGCAGTGTGATGGCTGCCGCGGGGTCTTCCTCGACTACGGCGAGCTGGAAGCCATCACTCGCCTCGAGCAGCAGATGGCGACCCCGCCGCCCCCGCCGCCCGCCGCTCCGGCGCCGGCGCAGGTCCACTACGTCCAGCAGCCGGTGCAGCCGGGCTGGGGCGCCGCGCCGGGTTACGGCGGCCACTACGGCCACCGGAAGCACCGCGGTCTGGGTGGGTTGTTCTTCTCGTCCTGATCTTCGGGTCGGTGGCCCCGCGCGCGGTGCGCGGGGCCACCGTTGCCACTGCCGAAAAACAGGGTGATACTCGGTAGTGACCGGAGGAGGGCCGTCATGTCCGTCGCCACCGAGGCCGCGCGCATCCGTGACCTGTTCGACCAGATCGAGGAGATCGAAGAGGTCGCGTCGAGCTTGTCCGAGGACGACGAGCGGCGGCGCAAGCTGCACGGCGTCGTGGCGAAGGCCCTGCGCACCGCGCCTCCCGTGCGGCCCGTGGTGGCCGGCGAGCTGCTGGAGTTGACCGAGAAGACGGTCAAGGCGTGGGCGCGCGAGGGCGTGCTGGCCATCCACAGCCAGGAGCCCCGCATGCTGCTGGACGCCGTGCGGCTGCACGAGGTGCTGCACGTCGTGTCCGACCTGAGGCGCGCCGGGAAGAACCGCGCCCTGCTGGACGAGGTGCACCGCCGGTTGAGCGACTCGGCCCTGCTCGACCGGGACGACCTCGCCACGAGCCTGGAGCAGATGCACCGCGGCGAAGGACGCGTGGTTCGCTGATCAAGGTCGTCGAAACGCCGGTCGCCGCCGGCCAGGCCGCCGGTCTGCGCGGCGCCGCCAGGGTCGCCTACGACCGGTTCCTGGACGAGCTGTCGCACAGCGGCTGCGCCGCGCTCGGGTACCGCGTGACGGGCCCGGAGCCCCTGCCCCGCCTGTGCGTGAAGCACCTCCGCGGCACCGACCGCGTGGTCGTGGCCTTCCCGTCCCCGCGCACGGCGTGGATCATGCTCGTCGGCCCGCACGACGACGACCCCGGCCGCGACCTCTACGAGACCCTGTACGCGCTGGCGGGCGTCCGCCCGAAGCTCACGGAGAAGCGCACCAAGCCGCCGTGCTGCTCGGACGCCACTCCCCCGATCGCCGACGCCGACCTGGTCGACGACCTGGTCGCCCGCGCCCGCTCACTGGCCAAGTCCCGCCGCCGCCTCACCTGACGGCTCACCGCGGTTCTTCCCCCAGGCATGCGAAAGGCCCCCGGAGCGGGAGGCTCCGGGGGCCTTTCAGCCGACTAGCCGACTAGCTGCTTCAGCGGTAGTCGCGACCGAAGTCGTAGTCGTCCAGCGGGACGGCTGCGCCCGTGCCCGTGCCGAAGACGTCCGGCGTGTAGTAGCCGTCGTCGTAGCTCGGGATGGCGTACGCCGCCGCACGCGCTTCCTCGGTCGGCTGCACCTGGATGTTCCGGTACCGGTTGATGCCGGTGCCGGCCGGGATCAGCTTGCCGATGATCACGTTCTCCTTCAGGCCGATGAGCTTGTCCGACCGGCCGTTGATGGCGGCGTCGGTCAGGACCCTCGTCGTCTCCTGGAAGGAGGCCGCCGACAGCCACGAGTCCGTGGCCAGCGACGCCTTCGTGATACCCATCAGCACCGGACGACCGGCGGCGGGCTCGCCGCCCTCGGCCACCACGGCCCGGTTGCCCGACTCGAACTCCGCGCGCTCGACCAGCGAGCCCGGCAGGAACTCGGTCGCACCCGAGTCGATGATCGTCACCCGGCGCAGCATCTGCCGGACGATGACCTCGATGTGCTTGTCGTGGATCGCCACACCCTGGGCCCGGTAGACCTTCTGGACCTCCTGCACCAGGTGCAGCTGGGCCTCGCGGGGACCCATCACGCGCAGCACCTCGTGCGGGTCGGGCGTGCCCTCCAGCAGCTGCTGGCCCACGTGCACGTGGTCGCCGTCCTGCAGCGGACCGGTGGCCGTGTTGGCCAGTCGCTGACGCTTCGACAGCTTCTCGAAGACGATCTCCTCGGACCCGTCGTCCGGGATGAGGGTGATCTTCCAGAACCGGTCGCCGTCCTCGATGCGCACCCGGCCGTCGACGTCCGCGATGGGCGCCTTGCCCTTCGGCACACGAGCCTCGAACAGCTCCTGCACACGGGGCAGACCGGTGGTGATGTCGTCACCGGCCACACCACCCTGGTGGAACGTGCGCATGGTCAGCTGCGTGCCGGGCTCACCGATGGACTGCGCGGCGACGATGCCGACGGCCTCGCCGACGTCGACCAGCTTGCCGGTCGCCATCGAGCGGCCGTAGCAGGACGCGCACACACCGACCGCGGACTCGCAGGTCAGCACCGAGCGGACCTTGACGCGGGTCACGCCGGCCTCGACCAAGGTCGCCAGCGCCGGGTCGCCCAGGTCGTCACCGCGGTTGAGCACGACGTTGCCGCCGGCGTCGGTGATGTCCTCGGCGATGGTCCGCGCGTACACGCTGGTCTGCGCGAACTCGGCCAGCACGACCTTGTCGCCCTGCCGCTCGCCGACCGTCATGTTCACGCCGCGCGTGGTGCCGCAGTCGACCTCGCGGATGATGACGTCCTGCGAGACGTCCACGAGACGACGGGTCAGGTAGCCCGAGTCCGCCGTGCGGAGCGCGGTGTCGGCCAGACCCTTGCGGGCGCCGTGCGTGGCGATGAAGTACTCCAGCACCGACAAGCCCTCGCGGAACGAGTTCTTGATCGGCCGCGGGATGTACTCGCCCTTCGGGTTGGTCACCAGACCACGCATACCCGCGAGCGAGCGGACCTGGGTCATGTTGCCCGCCGCGCCCGACATCACGATCATGCGGATCGAGTTGTCCTCGGGGAAGTTGGCCTCCATGACCTCGGCGACCTCTTCGGTCGCCTTGGTCCACACCTTGACCAGCTCGTTGTTGCGCTCCGTGTGGGAGAGCTGACCGCGCTGGTAGCGCTTCTCGACCGCGTCCGCGAGCTTCTCGTACTCGTCGAGGATGCCCTGCTTGGCCTGCGGCACGAGCACGTCGGAGATCGCGACCGTGACGCCCGACCGGGTGGCCCAGTAGAAACCGGCGTCCTTCAGCTTGTCCAGCGTCCGGGCGACGGTGACCATCGGGTACCGCTCGGCGAGGTCGTTGATGATCATGGCCTGCCGCTTCTTGGGCATGACCTCGTTGATGAACGGGTAGTCCTGCGGCAGGACCTCGTTGAACAGCACGCGCCCGAGGGTGGTGTGGGCCAGCCACGGCTGACCGGGCTCCCAGCCCTCCGGCTCCTGGCCCTTCGGCGGGTTCTTGTCCGTGATCCGGATCTTGACCATCGCCTGGAGGCCCAGCACCTTGCGGTCGAACGCCATCAGCGCCTCGGCCGGGGAGGAGTACGCCTGGCCCTCGCCGAGGTCGTTCTCCTTGTGCCGGGTCAGGTGGTACAGGCCGGTCACCATGTCCAGACGCGGCATGGCCAGCGGCTTGCCCGACGCGGGCGAGAGGATGTTGTTCGACGACAGCATCAGCACGCGCGCCTCGGCCTGCGCCTCGGCGGACAGCGGCAGGTGGACCGCCATCTGGTCACCGTCGAAGTCGGCGTTGAACGCCTCGCAGACCAGCGGGTGCAGCTGGATGGCCTTGCCCTCGACCAGCTGCGGCTCGAAGGCCTGGATGCCCAGCCGGTGCAGCGTGGGCGCGCGGTTCAGCAGCACGGGGTGCTCGGTGATGACCTCTTCGAGCACGTCCCACACGGCGGGGCGCGCGCGCTCCACCATCCGCTTGGCGGACTTGATGTTCTGCGCGTGGTTGAGGTCGACCAGCCGCTTCATGACGAACGGCTTGAACAGCTCCAGCGCCATCTGCTTGGGCAGGCCGCACTGGTGCAGCTTCAGCTGCGGGCCGACCACGATGACCGAACGGCCCGAGTAGTCGACGCGCTTGCCGAGCAGGTTCTGGCGGAACCGGCCCTGCTTGCCCTTCAGCAGGTCGGACAGCGACTTCAGCGGCCGGTTGCCCGGACCCGTCACCGGCCGGCCGCGGCGGCCGTTGTCGAACAGCGCGTCGACGGCCTCCTGCAGCATCCGCTTCTCGTTGTTGACGATGATCTCGGGCGCGCCGAGGTCGATCAGTCGCTTGAGGCGGTTGTTGCGGTTGATGACGCGGCGGTACAGGTCGTTCAGGTCGGACGTGGCGAAGCGGCCACCGTCGAGCTGCACCATCGGGCGCAGGTCCGGCGGGATGACCGGGACGCAGTCCAGCACCATGCCCTGGGGGTTGTTGCGGGTCGCCTGGAAGGCGGCCACGACCTTCAACCGCTTCAGGGCGCGGAGCTTCTTCTGGCCCTTGCCGCTGCGGATCGTCTCGCGCAGCACGTCGGCCTCGGCGTCGACGTCGTAGTCACCCAGGAGCTTCTGGATGGCCTCGGCGCCCATGGCGCCGGTGAAGTAGTCGCCGTAGCGGTCGTACAGCTCGCGGTACAGCATCTCGTCCGCGATCAGCTGCGCGCGCTCGAGCTTGGTGAACGTGGACCAGATCTCGTCGAGCCGGTCCAGCTCGCGCTGGGCGCGGTCGCGGAGCTGGCGCATCTCGCGCTCGCCGCCCTCCTTGACCTTGCGGCGGACGTCGGACTTGGCGCCCTCCGCCTCCAGCTCGGCCAGGTCGGCTTCCAGCTTCTGCGCACGGGCCTCGACGTCCGCGTCACGGCGGTTCTCGACGCGCTTGCGCTCGACCTGCATCTCGTTCTCGAGCGTCGGCAGGTCGTTGTGGCGCAGCTCGGTGTTCACGCCCACGATGACGTAGGCCGCGAAGTAGATGATCTTCTCGAGGTCCTTGGGGGCCAGGTCGAGCAGGTAGCCCAACCGGCTGGGGACGCCCTTGAAGTACCAGATGTGCGTGACGGGCGCGGCCAGTTCGATGTGGCCCATCCGCTCGCGGCGCACCTTGGCGCGGGTCACCTCGACGCCGCAGCGCTCGCAGATGATGCCCTTGAAGCGGACGCGCTTGTACTTGCCGCAGTAGCACTCCCAGTCCCGGGTGGGACCGAAGATCTTCTCGCAGAACAAGCCGTCCTTCTCCGGCTTGAGCGTGCGGTAGTTGATGGTCTCGGGCTTCTTGACCTCGCCGTAGGACCACTGGCGGATGTCGTCCGCGGTCGCGAGACCGATGCGGAGCTCATCGAAGAAGTTGACGTCGAGCACGTCTACTCTCTTCCCCTTTTTGATTTCGGTACTGCGTGGGAGCTGGCGGTTCGGTCACCGGGCGCCTGCCCTGACTGCCAGGGCAGGCGGCCCCGGTGACCGGCGAGGGTCAGTTGACGACGTCGTCCACGGACGGCGACTCGCTCCTCGACAGGTTGATGCCGAGGTTCGCGGCCGCACGCTCGAGGTCTTCGTCGTCGCCGTCGCGCATCTCGATCGCGGCGCCGTCCGAAGACAGCACCTCGACGTTGAGGCACAGCGACTGGAGCTCCTTGAGCAGCACCTTGAAGGACTCCGGGATACCCGGCTCCGGGATGTTCTCGCCCTTGACGATGGCCTCGTAGACCTTCACGCGGCCCAGCACGTCGTCGGACTTGATCGTGAGCAGTTCCTGGAGCGTGTAGGCGGCGCCGTACGCCTGCATCGCCCAGCACTCCATCTCACCGAACCGCTGACCACCGAACTGCGCCTTACCACCCAGCGGCTGCTGCGTGATCATCGAGTACGGGCCGGTCGAACGGGCGTGGATCTTGTCGTCGACCAGGTGCAGCAGCTTCAGGATGTACATGTAGCCGACCGACACCGGGAAGGGGTACGGCTCGCCGCTGCGCCCGTCGAGGAGCACCGCCTTGCCGTTCTCCTTGACCATCCGCTCGCCGTCGCGGTTCGGGATCGTCGAGCCCAGCAGGCCCGTGATCTCGTCCTCGCGCGCGCCGTCGAAGACCGGCGTGGCGGTCTTAGTGCCCGGCTCGACGTCGTACAGCTCCGCCGGCAGGTTCTTCGCCCAGTCCGGGTCGCCGTTGATGCTCCAGCCCTGCTTGGCGATCCACCCGAGGTGGGTCTCCAGCACCTGGCCGATGTTCATACGACGCGGCACGCCGTGCGTGTTCAGCACGATGTCGACCGGGGTGCCGTCCTCGAGGAACGGCATGTCCTCGACCGGCAGGATCTTGCCGATGACGCCCTTGTTGCCGTGGCGGCCGGCGAGCTTGTCGCCGTCCTGGATCTTGCGCTTCTGGGCGACGTAGACGCGGACCAGCTCGTTCACGCCGGGGGGCAGCTCGTCGTCGTCCTCGCGGCTGAACACGCGGATGCCGATGACCTTGCCGTACTCGCCGTGCGGCACCTTCAGCGACGTGTCGCGCACCTCGCGCGCCTTCTCGCCGAAGATCGCGCGGAGCAGGCGCTCCTCCGGGGTCAGCTCGGTCTCGCCCTTGGGCGTGACCTTGCCGACCAGGATGTCGCCGGGCTGGACCTCGGCGCCGATGCGGATGATGCCGCGCTCGTCGAGGTCGGCCAGGACCTCCTCGGAGACGTTCGGGATGTCCCGGGTGATCTCCTCGGCGCCCAGCTTGGTGTCCCGCGCGTCGATCTCGTGCTCCTCGATGTGGATCGAGGTCAGGACGTCGTCCTGCACGAGGCGCTGCGACAGGATGATCGCGTCCTCGTAGTTGTGGCCCTCCCACGGCATGATCGCCACGAGCAGGTTCTTGCCCAGGGCCATCTCGCCGTTCTCGGTGCACGGGCCGTCGGCCAGCACCTGGCCGGTCTGCACCCGGTCGCCCTCGTTCACGATGGGCTTCTGGTTGATGCAGGTGCCCTGGTTCGAGCGGCGGAACTTGTGCAGGCCGTAGGTCTGCCGCGAGCCGTCGTCGGCCATGACCGTGACGTAGTCGGCGGAGATCTCCTCGACCACACCGGTCTTCTTGGCCACCACGACGTCACCGGCGTCGACCGCGGCGCGCAGTTCCATGCCGGTGCCGACCAGCGGGGACTCGCTGCGCAGCAGCGGCACCGCCTGGCGCTGCATGTTCGCGCCCATCAGGGCGCGGTTCGCGTCGTCGTGCTCGAGGAACGGGATCATCGCGGTCGCGGCCGAGACCATCTGGCGCGGCGAGACGTCCATGTAGTCCACGTCGGACGGGTCGATCATCTCGACCTCGCCGCCCTTCTTGCGGACGAGGACCTTCTCTTCGAGGAAGTTGCCTTCCTCATCGATCTTCGCGTTCGCCTGGGCCTTGACGTACCGGTCCTCTTCGTCGGCCGTCAGGTAGTCGACCTGGTCGGTGACCCGGCCGTCGACGACCTTGCGGTACGGCGTCTCGATGAAGCCGAACGGGTTGACCCGCCCGTAGGAGGACAGCGAGCCGATCAGGCCGATGTTCGGGCCTTCCGGCGTCTCGATCGGGCACATGCGGCCGTAGTGCGACGGGTGGACGTCGCGGACCTCCATGCCGGCGCGCTCACGGGACAGACCGCCCGGGCCCAGCGCGGACAGGCGGCGCTTGTGGGTCAGGCCCGCGAGCGGGTTCGTCTGGTCCATGAACTGCGACAGCTGGGACGTGCCGAAGAACTCCTTGATCGCCGCCACGACGGGGCGGATGTTGATCAGGGTCTGCGGCGTGATGGCCTCGACGTCCTGGGTCGTCATGCGCTCGCGGACGACGCGCTCCATGCGGGAGAGGCCGACCCGGATCTGGTTCTGGATCAGCTCGCCGACGGTGCGCAGGCGGCGGTTGCCGAAGTGGTCGATGTCGTCGACCTCGACGGGCACCTCGACGTCGCCGGGCTTCATCGACGTCTCACCGGCGTGCAGGCGGACCAGGTACTCGATCGTCGTGACGATGTCGTCCTCGGTCAGCACGCCCGTGGTGATCGGGGTGCTCAGGCCCAGCTTCTTGTTGACCTTGTACCGGCCGACCTTGGCCAGGTCGTAGCGCTTGTCCTTGAAGAACAGGTTCTCCAGGAGGGCCTGCGCGGACTCCTTCGTCGGCGGCTCGCCCGGGCGCAGCTTGCGGTAGATGTCGAGCAACGCCTCGTCGGTGCCCGCGGTGTGGTCCTTCTCCAGCGTCGTCAGCAGCGTCTCGCTGAACGAGAAGCGCTCGCGGATCTGCTCGGTCGTCCAACCCAGGGCCTTCAGCAGCACGGTCACCGGCTGGCGGCGCTTGCGGTCGATGCGGACACCGACCGTGTCGCGCTTGTCGACGTCGAACTCCAGCCAGGCACCCCGGGACGGGATGATCTTGACGCTGAAGACGTCCTTGTCGGTCGTCTTGTCGATCGCGGTGTCGTAGTAGACACCCGGCGAGCGGACGAGCTGGGAAACCACGACCCGCTCGGTGCCGTTGATGATGAACGTGCCCTTGTCGGTCATCATCGGGAAGTCACCCATGAACACGGTCTGGCTCTTGATCTCGCCAGTGGTGTGGTTGGTGAACTCCGCCGTGACGAACAACGGGGCGGCGTACGTCATGTCCTTGTCCTTGCACTCCTCGGTCGAGGCCTTGACCTCGTCGAAGCGCGGGTCGGAGAAGGAGAGCGACATCGAGCCGGAGAAGTCTTCGATCGGGGAGATCTCGTTCAAGACCTCCTCGAGGCCGCCCGTCGGCGCCTCGTCACCTTCGTCGACGCGGCGCTGGAACCACGCCTCGTCGCCGGTGAGCCATTCGAACGACTGAATCTGCAGGTCGAGCAGGTTGGGCGTCTGAAGCGGTTCGTGGATCTTCGCGAAAGAGACTCGCTTCGGCGCTCCGGGAATCCCCGACGTGGAGTTGGTCGCAGCAGTGGCCTTGGTCGCGCGAGAGATCGCCAAGATGCGTCCTTCCAGGGACAGGTAGCTGGCCAGTCAGCGGAACTGGCACGGCTGTCAAGGGTGCGGCGATGCCCGGCAATCCAGCTCTCGGCGAAGGGCAAACGGAAAGAGGGCAGCGCAAAGGAGCAGTCTAGCCACGCGCGCGGCAACTGTCGAGAGGCACCTGGAAGGACCTTTCTCGTGCTCACCGACAGAGTGACCCCGCCGACGCCCACAGTCAAGATGCCACGCGGCGATCACTCCACTGGCGCAAGCGGCGATAACTCGGAGTTACCGCTGTGACCTGCGAAAATACATGTACGTGAGCATCAGTGAACGTTTGGCGGGTGTTCGCGCCCCGAAGGGAGATGGTGGCGATTCCGTTCGGTCACCCGGCTAGAATTGTGATGCAGATCACGTTGTGCGCGGGCTTAAAGTAGGCGTGCGGTCCTCAGTGGACGCCTGGAGCGGCCTCCGAGGGCCGTCCCGTCAGCACTTGCCGGTCTCGGCCGCCTGGTCGCCGGTCTGGCCGAACATCTCCATGTTGTCGACCTTCCACCGGCCGTCGACCTTCCGCGCGCCGACCCGCATCATCGCGATGCCGCCGCCGGTCTGGTTGTCGGTGGTGCGGGTGGTGACCTGGTCGAGGAACAGCAGCACGGTGGCGCGGTCCCCGTCGAGCGAGGTCACACCGCTGGAGACGGCCTTCACCGTGACCACGAGCTTCTGCTCCGGCGCCAGCTTGCGGACCGGGTCGAAGATCGCGTTGTACTGGCACTGGGCCTTGCCGACCAGCAGCTCGTTCGCGGCCCTCTCGGTGGCCGTGACGTCGGCGAAGTTGTAGGAGAACGCCTTCTCGACCGCCTCGCGGGTCTGCCCGGCGACCTCGGTCGTGCCGGCGCTGTCCACCAGGGCCTCGTTGTAGTCGACCTGGCCCGCTCGGTGCTGGAACCAGTAGCCGAGGCCCGCCAGGAGGGCGGCCAGCACGACCAGCGCGACGGGCAGGGCGAGGCCGGTGCGGAGGCTGGAGGTCTCGTCGCCGTCGGACGCGCGGCGCCGGGTCTTGGCGGCCCGGTCGGCGGTGGCGCGTTCGGACGTGGCGTGGTCGGCGGTGGCGCGCCGCGGCTGGACGTCGTCGAGCACGCTCGGGGCGACGGCCTCGCCG
>NZ_JBHTLK010000201.1:0-13105 GCF_042678885.1 Saccharothrix hoggarensis | reverse complement strand
CGCCGCGCGGCGGTGACCGGCCGGGGCTGCGCAGCGCGTGGCGGCCGCGGACGCTGCGACTGGCGGCGGTCGGGTTCGTCGGCTGGGGGTGCCTGGGCGGGGTGTCGTTCCTGGTCGCGCTGCGGCTCGGGGACTCGTTCGCGCTCGGCGCGGGTCAGCGCGGGCTGGTGCTGACCGGGTTCGGGCTGGTCGGGATCGTCACCGCGCGGCTCACCGGGTGGTTGATCGACCGGGTCGGGGCGCGGTGGTGCGTGCTGACGGGCGCGGTGGTGGGCGGGGTGCTGCTGGTCGGGGTCGGCGTGTTGCCGTCGGTGGTGGCGGTGGGTGCGTTGTGGGCCGCGGCGGGCGCGTTCAGCCAGGCGGTGATCGTGGGCCTGAACGCGCTGGTGCTGTCGGCGGGCGGCAACCGGGGCGGGTCCGTGTCGGTGGTGCAGTCGCTGCGGTTCCTGGGCGGGGCGGTGTCGCCGGTGGCGTTCGTGCCGCTCTACCACCTGGACCCGGTGGGCGCGTTCCTCGTGCCGGCCGGCCTGGTCCTGGCCGTGCCGCCCGTCCTGCTGCTCAGGCGGGGACGCGCCGACGCGCCGTCCCCAGCGTCGCCAGGGCCACCACGCCCGCGACGAGGTGGAGACCGGCCTGGGCGTTGAGGAGCGCGGACAGGCCGAGCACGGGCGTGAGGACGCCGGCGAGCACCATGCCGAGCGCCTGGCCCGCGTCGTAGAGGCTGAGGAACGTCGCCATCACCCGGCCGCGCACGTCGTCGCCCGAGTGGAGTTGCAGCACGGACATCAGCCCGGCGCCCGCGATCACGCCGGGCAGGCCGACCAGGGCGAACGCGGCCAGGTAGAACACCAGCGCCGTGGTCAGCCACGGGCCGTTCCAGCCGAGCGCGGAGACCACGCCGAACGCGAGCAGCGCCACGCCGAGGAGCCGGCCCGGTCCGAGCCGGCGGGCCGCCACGCCGAGCAGCAGACCGCCGAGCAGCCCGCCGACCGCCTGCACGCCGCGCAGGACGCCGACCTCGGCCGCTCCCCCGCCGAGCCGGTCGGTCACGAACACCACGAACAGCACGACGAACAGCCCTTGGCTCGTCGCCATCAGCCCGGCGACGGCCACCATCGGCCGCAGCGGTCCGCGGATCTCCCGCAGTCCGTCCAGCCAGGCCCGCCACACGGGTTCACGAGCCTCGCGGGCCGCGTCGGCGGTGGTCAGGGTCGCCAGGAGGCCCGCCGCGAGCAGGAACGACGCCACGTCGGCCAGCACCACGCCCGGCAGCCCGGTGTACCCGAGGAGCAGCCCGCCGAGCGACGCCCCGACGAGCCGGGCCACGGTGCTGTTGACCGCCACCAGCCCGTTCGCCGCCGGCACCTGCGCCCGCGGCACGAGCGTCGGCAGCAGCGCGTTCTTGGCCGGCTCGAACAGCGCCGCCAGCGCGGCCTGCACCGCCGTGACCACGTTGACGAGCACGAGGTCGCCGGTGAGCAGCGGCAGCAGGGTGACCGCCTGGGCGAGGCTGACGAGCAGCATCACCTTCCGCCGGTCCCAGCGGTCGGCCAGCACCCCGGCCAGCGGTGACAGCGCCAGGCTGGGCAGCAGCGCCACCACGAACGTCGTGGCGGTCGCCGCCGCGGAGCCCGTGAGCTGGTAGACGTACACCGGCAGGGCGACCAGGAGCACCCAGTCGCCCACCTCGGAGACGAACCCGGCGACCCACAGCCGCCGGAACGCGGGCACCGCCAGCGGGCCGGTCATCGCGGGAACGCGCGGATGCCGACGTGCGCGGGCAGGGCGCCCTCGGGCGCGTCCTCGCGCACGGGCACGAGGTACGGGCGCAGGATGTCGTCGATCATGCCGAGCAGGCCGGACAGCTCCTCGGCCGTGACGTTGACCGAGTAGCCGTGCATCCCGGAGGCGTCCAGCCACTCGCGCGGCAACTCGTGCTGCCGGTCCAGGAACCGCTGCGTGAGCCGGTTGTCCTCGTTGAGCTGCAACGCGATGAGGGCGTCCTGCTGGGCCCGGACCTCCGGGTCGTCGTCGAACGCGCCGATGTCGTAGCCGACCGACGTGGCGCGCCACGGCCGTTCCCGGCCGTCACCGGCCTCCTGCCGCTCCACGAAGCCGGCCTTCGCGAGCTGCCGCAGGTGCCAGCTGCAGTTGGACGCGGTGGAGCCGACCGCCTCGGCGCACTCGCTCGCCGTGCGCGGGCCGACCGCCACGAGGTGGTTGAGCAGCGACACGCGCAGCGGGTGGGCCAGCGCCTTGAGCGCGTCGACGTCGGTGATCCGTCGGGGCCGTGGGAGTTCCATGACCCCGACGGTAGACCTGGAAGAGTTCTTTCGAAAGAGCTCTTTCAGATCAGCCGATGTCGCGCCGCCGGAACCCGGCGAGCCCGACCCCCACCAGCACGACCGCGATGGCGGTCAGCCACACCAGCGGACCGGCGGTGACGTCCGCCCCGGGCACCTTCGGGATGTGCGTGAACGGGGACAGGTCCATCGCCCACTGGTCGAACTGGAGCAGCGGGCCGAGCTGCCCGAGCACCAGGAACACCACGATCACCGCCCAGCTCAGCGACGCCAGCTTCGGGACCAGCGCGAACAACGCCAACGCGAGACCCGCGACGACCCACACCGCGGGCACGTGGGTCAGCGCCGCGCCCACGAGCCGGACGACCTGCCCGCCGACGTCGCCGACGCGGGCGCCGTGCACCAGGCCCGCGCCCACACCGGCGGCGGCCAGGACCACGGCCGTCCCGACGGTGGCGAACGCCAGGTGCCCGGCCACCCAGGCGTACCGGCTCACGGGCGTGGCCAGCACCGGCTCGGCCCGGGCCTCGCTCTCCTCGGTCCGCAGCCGCAGCGTCGCCTGCACCACGTAGATCGCGCTGAACAGGGCGATGATGCCGACGATCGACGCCAGGTACACGTCCACGATCGCGCCGGAGCCGCCCATCTGGGCGATGATCTTCTCCAGCGCCGGGTTGGCCTCCAACATCTGCTCCACGCCGCGCGCGACGGACCCGTAGACGGCGCCGAGCACGAACAGGCTCAGCGTCCAGCCGAGCAGCATGCCCCGCTGCAACCGCCAGGCCAGCCCGAACGCGCCGCGCAGCGAGCGGGGCGCGCGGGCGGGGCCGAGCCGCGTCGGCAGGAGTCCGCCGCCGAGGTCCCGCCTGGTCACGAGCGTCGCCGCGACCGCCAGCAGCCCGGCGAGCGACAGCAGCGGGAGCAGCAGCACCCAGTACCGGTCGCCCGCGAACGGCCTGATCTGCTCCACCCACCCGAGCGGGGACAGCCAGGTCAGCCACGTCGGCCCCTGGTCGCCCGCCGCGTCGCCGACGGCGCGCAGCAGGTAGGCCACGCCGAGGACGCCGCCGGCGATCGAGTTGGCCGTGCGCGCGCCCTCGGACAGCTGCGCGGAGACCGCGCCGACGCCGGTGAACACCCAGCCGGCGGACGCGAACGCGGCCCCGAACGCGAACGACCCGGCCGGCGACTGGCCGACGCCCAGGAGCCCCAGCGCGACCAGCAAGCCGATCAGCGTGCTCGCGAGCAGCGCCACCAGCACGGCCGCGCCCAGCGGCGCGTGCCGGGCGACGACGCCGGAGCCGATCAGCTCCAACCGTCCGGTCTCCTCCTCGGCCCTGGTGTGCCGGGTGACCAGGAACAGGCACATGAGCCCGACGAGCAGTGAGCCGAACACGCCCCAGCGCCAGGCCAGCACGCCGCCGATGGTCGACGGGTCGTGCAGCGGGCCGAGCATGGCCAGGAACGCCGGGTTGCCGCCGGCCGTCGCGCCCAGCTGCCGCCGGGACTCGACCGAGCCGTACAGCTCCTCCAGCGTGGACGCGGTGGACAGGGTGATGCCGACCAGGCCGATGACCCACGCGGCGAGCAGCAGCCGGTCGCGGCGCAGGGCCAGGCGCACCAGCGAGCCGAGCCCGGTCACGACGACACCGCCTCCTCGATCTCTCCGCCGGCGACGCGGCCGCGGGACGGCGCGTCGTCCTCGTAGTGCCGCAGGAACAGCTCTTCGAGCGTCGGCGGCTGGCTGGTCAGGGTGCGGACACCGCTGCCGACCAGCGCGCGCAGCGCCCCGTCGAGGTGGTGGGTGTCGACCTCGAACCGCACCCGCTGCCCGTCCACGCGCAGGTCGTGCACGCCGGGCAGCCCGGCCAGGCCGTCGGGCGCGCCGACCAGCTCGGCGGAGACGCTGGTGCGGGTGAGGTGCCGCAGCTCGTCGAGGGTGCCGGTCTCGACGGTGCGGCCGTTGCGGATGATGCTGACCCGGTCGCACAGCGCCTCGACCTCGGCCAGGATGTGGCTGGACAGCAGCACGGTCCGCCGGCCGCGCAGCTCGTTCACGCACTCCTGGAACACCGCCTCCATCAGCGGGTCCAGCCCCGACGTCGGCTCGTCGAGGATCAGCAGCTCCACGTCCGACGCCAGCGCGGCGACCAGGGCGACCTTCTGCCGGTTGCCCTTGGAGTACGTGCGGCCCTTCTTGCGCGGGTCCAGCTCGAAGCGCTCCAGCAGGTCGGCCCGGCGCTTCTCGTCCAACCCGCCGCGCAGCCTGCCCAGCAGGTCGATCACCTCCCCGCCGGTGAGGTTCGGCCACAGGCTGACGTCGCCGGGCACGTAGGCGAGCCTGCGGTGCAGCGCGGCGGTGTCGCGCCAGGGGTCGCCGCCGAGCAGGGACGCGGAGCCGGCGTCGGCGCGCAGCAGGCCCAGCAGGACGCGGATGGTCGTCGACTTGCCCGACCCGTTGGGGCCGAGGAAGCCGTGCACCTCCCCCTCGCGGACGGTCAGGTCGAGCCCGTCCAGTGCACGTGTCGGACCGAAGGCCTTGACCAGGCCCGACACGGATATCGCAGCAGTCATGAGCAGTAAGCTACTGTCATTTCACAAACTCGTGAAGTTAAGGAAGCGTATAAACTGCCACCCGTTCAGAGGACCTCGAAGGGATGATCCGGCGGTGACCCAAGTGGACGAGCGCGAGCGGGACGACCAGGCGGTGCTGCGCTTCATCGAGCGCTTCTCCTCGGTGTTCACCGAGTCCGGCATGCCCAGGATGCCGTCGCGGGTGTTCGTCGCCCTGCTGGCCACCGACTCCGGCCGGCTGACCGCCGCCGAGCTGGCCGACCTCCTGCGCGTCTCACCCGCCGCGATCTCCGGCGCGGTCCGCTACCTCACCCAGGTGAACCTGGTGAGCCGGGAGCGCGAGATCGGCACCCGCCGTGACGTCTACCGCGTGTTCGACGACGTCTGGTACGAGGCGCTGTTCCGGCGCGACCAGATGTTCCGCCGCTGGGAGGGCCCGCTGAAGGAGGGCGTCGACGTCCTCGGGCCCGAGTCGGCCGCCGGGAAGCGCATCGGCGAGACCCTGATGTTCTTCCGGTTCATCCACTCCGAGCTGCCCAACCTGCTCGCGCACTGGCGGGCGTACCGGGACGAGCACCTCGGTTCCTGAGGTCAACGGTCAACGCTGTTACGACCTTCGGCTCTACTGGTGGGTCGGAATTGTCCCGACGATGCAAGTGACCAGGTCTTCACCACCGTTCGCGCGAACGTCCCCACCCTGCACGCCCGGCCGACCGGCGCCCGCCGGAGCGGTCGAGCAGCCCTGCCCGAGGGAGACCCCGTCATGGGAGACGCCCGCACCACCAGAAGACTGGCCGTGCTCGGCTTAGCCGCTGTGTCGGCCGCCGCGCTGGCCTTCGCGAACACCGGAGTGGCGGCCGCCGAGGGCGACGTGCTCGGCGCCGAGCGCGCCGACGCCGTCCCCGGCTCGTACATCGTCGCCCTGCACGACTCGGCGTCGCCGAGGTCCGCGTCCGCGTCGACCGCGTCCGCGCTGGTCGGCAAGTACGGCGGCCAGGTCCGCGCGGCCTGGCAGCACGCGCTCAACGGCTTCCACGCCACCCTGTCCGAGGGCCAGGCCCGGCGCCTCGCCGCCGACCCGCGGGTCGCGTTCGTGCAGGCCGACCTGCCGGTGACGCTGGACGCGGTGCAGCAGAACCCGCCGTCGTGGGGCCTGGACCGCATCGACCAGGCGAACCTGCCGCTCGACAACGCCTACAACTACTCGACGACCGCGAGCAACGTGCGGGCGTACATCATCGACACCGGCATCCGCACCACGCACACCGACTTCGGTGGCCGCGCGACGTGGGGCACGAACACCGTCGACACCAACAACACCGACTGCAACGGCCACGGCACGCACGTCGCCGGCACGGTCGGCGGCACCGCGCACGGCGTCGCCAAGGGCGTGCAGCTCATCGCGGTCAAGGTGCTCAACTGCGCCGGTTCCGGCACCACGGCGGGCGTGGTGAACGGCGTCGACTGGGTCACCCGCAACGCGGTCAAGCCGGCCGTCGCGAACATGTCCCTGGGCGGCGGCGTGGACACCGCCCTCGACACGGCGGTGCGCAACTCCATCGCCGCGGGCATCACCTACGCCGTGGCGTCGGGCAACTCCAACGCCAACGCGTGCAACTACTCCCCGGCCCGGGTGGCCGAGGCGCTGAGCGTGAACGCGTCGACCAGCACCGACGCGCGGGCCTCGTTCTCGAACTTCGGCACCTGCACCGACCTGTTCGCGCCGGGCCAGAACATCACCTCGGCGTGGATGACCAACGACACCTCCACGAACACGATCAGCGGGACGTCGATGGCGTCGCCGCACGTCGCGGGCGCGGTCGCGCTGTACCTGGCGAACAACCCCACGGCCACCCCGCCGACGGTGAACGCGGCGATCGTCGCCGCCGCCACCCCGGACAAGATCACCAACGCGGGCACCGGCTCGCCGAACAAGCTGCTGTTCACCGGCACGGCGACCCCCGGCGGCCCGGCCGTCGCCAACCCCGGCAACCAGTCGACCACCGTCGGCACGCCGGTCAGCCTGCAGCTGTCCGCCTCCGGCGGCACCGCGCCGTACACGTTCTCGGCCACCGGCCTGCCCGCCGGCCTGTCGATCAGCGCCTCCGGCCTGATCAGCGGCACGCCGACGACCGCGGGCACCTACTCGGTGACGGCGACCGCGACCGACTCGGCGTCGCGCAGCGGCAGCACCACGTTCTCGTGGGCCGTCACCACCACCGGCGGCGGCTGCGCGCCGGTCACCAACGGCACCGACGTGACCATCGGCGACAACTCCGACGTGAACAGCCCCATCACGCTGAACTGCTCGGGCACCGCCTCGGCCTCCACCACCGTGCAGGTCGACATCCGGCACACCTACATCGGTGACCTGGTCGTCGACCTGGTCGCGCCGGACGGCTCGGTCTACAACCTGCACAACCGCAGCGGCGGCAGCGCCGACAACATCGTCCGCAGCTACACCGTGAACGC
This sequence comes from Saccharothrix hoggarensis, assembly GCF_042678885.1. GTDB lineage: Bacteria > Actinomycetota > Actinomycetes > Mycobacteriales > Pseudonocardiaceae > Actinosynnema > Actinosynnema hoggarensis. Next base: position 5,756 of record NZ_JBHTLK010000201.1, on the reverse strand, counting down.
CTCGTCCGAGGCCGCCGCGGGCACCTGGAAGCTGCGCGTCCGCGACCAGGCCTCCCTGGACACGGGCTACATCAACAGCTGGACGCTCGACGTCTGAGCCCGGTGAACAGCGGCGGGGCCGTCCCCTCGGGGGCGGCCCCGCCGTCGTCGGGGGTGGTTACAGCTCCACGCCGAGCAGGGAGTCGACCGCCGCGCGGAACAGCGTCGGCCCGGTCGCGTCCGACCCTCCGGTCGACAACGCCTCCGCGGCCCACGCGTCGAGCGCCGCCAGGGCGCGCGGCGTGTCGAGGTCGTCGCCGAGGTGGTCGCGCAGGCGCGCCACCGCGTCCACCGCGCTCGGCCCGGACGCCAGGGCCGCGGCCCGCCGCCACGTCGCCAGCCGGGCCTCCGCCGCCGACAGCAGCTCCGCGCTCCACGGCCGGTCGGAGCGGTAGTGGCCCGCGAACAACGCCAGCCGCACCGCGTTCGGGTCGACCTTCTCCGCCCGCAGCTTCGACACGAACACCAGGTTGCCGCGCGACTTCGACATCTTCTCGCCGTCCAGGCCGATCATCCCGGCGTGGACGTAGTGCCGCGCGAACGGGTGCTCGCCGGTCACCGCCTCGGCGTGCGCGGCGGAGAACTCGTGGTGCGGGAAGATCAGGTCCGACCCGCCGCCCTGCACGTCGAACGCCGTGCCGAGGCGGTTCAGGGCGATGGCGCTGCACTCGATGTGCCAGCCGGGGCGGCCGGGGCCGAGGTCGGACGGCCACGACGGCTCGCCCGGCCGGGCCGCGCGCCACAGCAGGGCGTCCAGCGGGTGCCGCTTGCCGGGCCGGTCCGGGTCGCCGCCGCGCTCGGCGAAGAACCGGTTCATCGTCTCCACGTCGTAGTTCGACTCGTAGCCGAACCGGCCGGTCGCCGTGTGGTCGAAGTACACGTCGGGGTGCTCGGCGTCGTCCACCTTGTACGCCGCGCCGCCGGCCAGGAGCTTGCCGATGGCCTCGACGACCTCGGGGATCGCCTCGACGGCGCCGACGTACTCGCGCGGCGGCAGCACGCGCAGCGCCACCATGTCCTCGCGGAACAGCGCGGTCTCCCGCATGCCCAGGACCACCCAGTCGTCCTGGTCGCGTTCGGCCCGCTCCAGCAGCGGGTCGTCGATGTCCGTGACGTTCTGCACGTAGTGCACGTCGTGCCCGTTGTCGAGCCACACCCGGTGGACCAGGTCGAACGCCAGGTAGGTGGCCGCGTGCCCGAGGTGGGTGGCGTCGTACGGGGTGATGCCGCAGACGTACAGCCTGGCGGTGGCGCCGGGCGCGGTCGGGCGCACCTCGCCGGTGGCGGTGTCGAACAGCCTCAGCGGGCGCGGCTCGCCCGCTACCCGCGGGACTGGGGTGGATGACCAGGTCTGCATGTCAACGACCCTAACTCGCGTGCCGGGGGGCGGAAGAACGTCCACCTGCCGGGACGACGGGCGTACCCTCCGGGGCAGGGGGCCACGGGAGGTGGTCGCGATGACCCTGACCATCGTCATCGGCGTGCTCGTCCTGGTCATGCTCGTGCTCGCGGGCAGCGCGCGCGTCGTCAAGCAGTACGAGCAGGGGCTCGTCTTCCGCTTCGGGAAGGTGCGGCCCGCGCTGCGGGGTCCGGGCCTCGCGCTGGTCGTGCCGGGGGTGGACCGCCTGCGCAAGGTCAACCTCCAGATCGTCACGCAGCCGATCCCGGCGCAGGACGGCATCACCCGCGACAACGTCACCGTGCGCGTGGACGCCGTCGTCTACTTCAAGGTGGTCGACGCGGTGCGGGCGGTGGTGAACGTGGAGGACTACCGGTTCGCCATGCTGCAGGTCGCGCAGACGGCGCTGCGGTCCATCATCGGCAAGAGCGAGCTGGACGACCTGCTGTCCAACCGGGAACGCCTCAACCAGGGCCTCGAGCTCATGATCGACAACCCGGCGGTGTCGTGGGGCATCGAGATCGACCGGGTCGAGATCAAGGACGTGGCGCTGCCGGAGAGCATGAAGCGGTCCATGTCGAGGCAGGCCGAGGCGGAACGCGAGCGGCGGGCCCGCGTCATCACCGCGGACGGCGAGCTCCAGGCGTCGAAGAAGCTGTCCGAGGCCGCCGCGACGATGGCCGCGACGCCCGCCGCGCTCCAGCTCAGGCTGCTCCAGACCATCGTCGAGGTGGCGGCGGAGAAGAACTCGACGCTCGTGCTGCCGTTCCCGGTGGAGCTGCTGCGCTTCCTCGAACGGGCGTCGGGCGCGATCGAGCAGCAGGTCAAGGCACCCGATCAGGGCTGAGCGTTTGCCGCCCACCCGGGACGGGAGGAGCATGGCCCCTGGCTGACGTCGTCGGGACGAGGGAGGCGGTCATGACCGCGCTCAAGCCGGAACCGGTGATCACGCACCCCGGCGCGGCCAGACGGCGTCCCAAGGGCGCGGTGCTCCTCGGCCTGCTCCGGACGACCGACCCGAAGCAGATCGGTCTGCTCTACCTGACGTCGTCGTTCATGTTCTTCATGGTCGGCGGGCTGATGGCGCTGCTCATCCGCGGCGAGCTGGCCCGGCCGGGCCTGCAGTTCCTGTCGAACGAGCAGTACAACCAGCTGTTCACCATGCACGGCACGATCATGCTGCTGCTGTACGCGACGCCGATCCTGTTCGGGTTCGCCAACTACATCCTGCCGCTGCAGATCGGTGCGCCGGACGTGGCGTTCCCCCGGCTCAACGCGCTGTCGTACTGGCTGTACCTGTTCGGCGGGCTGACCGTGATGGCCGGGTTCCTCACGCCGGGCGGCGCGGCGGACTTCGGCTGGACCGCCTACACGCCGCTGAGCAGCGCGGTGCACGCGCCGGGCGTCGGCCCGGACCTGTGGATCATGGGCCTGGCGGTGTCCGGCCTCGGCACGATCCTCGGCGGCGTCAACATGGTGACCACGGTGTGCTGCCTGCGCGCGCCCGGCATGACCATGTTCCGGATGCCGATCTTCACCTGGAACATCTTCGTCACCAGCATCCTGATCCTGCTGGCGTTCCCGATCCTCACCGCGGCCCTGCTGGGCCTGGCCGCCGACCGGCACCTCGGCGCCCACGTGTTCGACCCCGCGAACGGCGGGGTGATCCTGTGGCAGCACCTGTTCTGGTTCTTCGGCCACCCCGAGGTGTACATCGTCGCGCTGCCGTTCTTCGGCATCGTCAGCGAGATCTTCCCGGTGTTCAGCCGCAAGCCGCTGTTCGGCTACAAGGGGCTGGTGTTCGCCACGTTCGCGATCGCCGCGCTGTCCGTGGCGGTGTGGGCGCACCACATGTTCGCCACCGGCGCGGTGCTGCTGCCGTTCTTCTCGCTGATGACGTTCCTGATCGCGGTGCCGACGGGCATCAAGTTCTTCAACTGGATCGGCACGATGTGGAAGGGGCAGCTGACGTTCGAGACGCCGATGCTGTTCAGCATCGGGTTCATGGCGACGTTCCTGCTCGGCGGGCTGACCGGCATCATCCTGGCGTCGCCGCCGCTGGACTTCCACGTCACCGACACCTACTTCGTGGTGGCGCACTTCCACTACGTCCTGTTCGGCACGATCGTGTTCGCCACCTACGCGGGCATCTACTTCTGGTTCCCCAAGATGACCGGGCGGATGCTCAACGAGCCGCTGGGCAAGCTGCACTTCTGGACCACGTTCCTCGGCTTCCACCTGACGTTCCTGATCCAGCACTGGCTGGGCAACATCGGCATGCCGCGCCGGTACGCCGACTACCTGCCGAGCGACAACTTCACCCTGATGAACACGATCTCCACCATCGGGGCGTTCCTGCTGGGCGCGTCCGTGCTGCCGTTCGTGTGGAACGTGCTGCGCAGCTACCGGTTCGGCGACCCGGCCGACCGCGACGACCCGTGGGGCTTCGGCAACTCACTGGAGTGGGCGACGACGTGCCCGCCGCCGCGGCACAACTTCACCGAGCTGCCCCGCATCCGGTCCGAGCGGCCCGCGTTCGAGCTGCACTACCCGCACATGGTCGAGCGGATGCGGGACGAGTCGCACTTCTCCCTCACCCGGCCGGGCAAGCACCGCGTCGCGCCGGACACGCTGACGGAGAAGGCGCTCGCGTCGACCGAGCGGGAGCGCGAGACCAAGGACGAGATCAAGGAGGACCGGCGCGACTGAGGCCGCCCGCGGGCCGTCGGCGACGGCCGCCCGGTGCTCAGGACGGCGTCACGTAGCGGGCGGCGATCGCGGCGGCGCGGTCGTGCAGGGCGGCGCGCAGCCACGGCGGGGCCAGGGCTTCCGCGCCCGTGGCGAGCTGCCACAGCGCCCACTCGGCGTGCCGCCTGTCCTGGAAGGTCACCTCCAGCCGCAGCAGGCCGTCCGCGTCGGTGTCCTCCGCGAGCACGGCCACCGCGGTGCGCACCAGTTCCTCGCGCCGAGCCGGGTTCACCCGCACCAGCGCGGAGACCTGGTCGCCGCCTGCCCGGAACCGCGTGCCGCGCTCCTGCCAGGCCCGGTCCAGGTCGACCCGGTCCGGCCGCTGCGCGGGTTCGGGCAGCTCCTCGGCGGCGACGATCCGGGACAGCCGGTAGGTGCGGTCCTCGCCGGCCTTCGCGGCCAGCAGGTAGCCCTGCTCGCGGACGGTGACCAGCCCGATCGGGTCCACCGTGCGCCACCGCGCCGCCTGGCCCGCGGCCGCGTAGTGGATGCGCAGCTTGTGCCCGGCGAACACCGCGCGCCGCACCGCGGCCACGACGGCGTCGGGCACCTCCTCGGCGACCACCCGGCGCGAGAGGAGGTCGGTCTCCGGGTCGATGAGCAGGCGCTCGGCCGCGCCCGCCGCGGTGGCCCGGTAGCTCTCGGGCAGCGCGTCGACCACCTTGCGCATCGCCGACGCGAGCGCCGAGCCGAGGCCGAACGCCTGCGCGCCGCGCCGTGATCCGGCCACCAGGAGGGCCAGCGCCTCGTCGTGGTTCAGGCCGGTCAGCTCCGTCCGGAAGCCCGGCAGCAACGCGAACCCGCCGTGCCGGCCGCGTTCGGCGTAGACCGGGACGCCGGCCGCGGACAGCGCCTCGATGTCGCGCAGCACGGTGCGCGTGGACACCTCCAGCTCGCGGGCCAACGCGGTCGCGGAGAGCCGGCCGTGCCGCCGGAGCAGCAGCACCAGCGAGACCAACCGGTCGGCGCGCACCGGAAAACCCTAGCGGAATACACGACACAGGATGTCGTGTATTCGTTGGGAGGCTGCCACCGCGGCGTCGGAGACGGGCGGCTGTCGAGCCGCTGGGCGTCCGTGCTGTCGATGGATGAATGGAGCTGTTCGAGTCATGGAACGAACGACGGTCAACCCGTGGACGTGGTCGGTGGAGCTGGGGTACAACCAGGGAGAGGTCGTCTCCGGGCACTCCCGGACCCTGTACTGCTCCGGGCAGACCTCGATGGGCGGTGACGGCAAGCCCCGGCACGCCGGCGACGTGGCGGCGCAGCTGGCGCTGAGCCTCGACAACCTGGAGGCCGTGCTCGGCGAGGCCGGCATGACCCTGGCGAACCTCGTGCGGCTCAACGTCTACTCCACGGACGTCGACCTGCTGTTCCCCCACTACGGCGTGCTGGCGGCGCGGTTGGGCGCCGCCGGGGTGGCGCCGACCAGCACGATGCTGGGCGTGGCCCGGCTGGCGCTCCCCGAGCTCATGGTGGAGTTGGAGGGCACCGCCGTCGCGTGACGCGCCCCCCGGTGGGTCCGTCGTGGACGGTCACGCCGCGGCACCGCGCGGGCCGGTCAGGCGTT
>NZ_JBHTLK010000200.1:0-13147 GCF_042678885.1 Saccharothrix hoggarensis | reverse complement strand
TTCCAACATCATCCGACTACGTGTCGAACCGCCCACAACCTCCCAGGGCAGTACAGCTAGACGCTCCGCGCCGAGCCCGGCCCGCTGGCTGAACCCGGCGGGCCGGGGGCGGACGGACCGCGGTCAGACGCGCACCATCACCTGGTCCAGTGATTTCCGGACCAGGTTGGGGACCACGCAGTCGTCGGCCGGGTAGCCGATCGGGATCACCGCGAACGCCTTCTCGTTGCGCGGGCGGCCCAGCACCTCGCCGAGGAACCTCATCGGCGACGGCGTGTGCGTCAGCGCGGCGAGACCGGCCAGGTGCAGCGCGGTCAGCAGCATGCCGACCGCGATGCCCACGGACTCGTCCACGTAGTAGTGCTTGCGGTGGGTGCCGTCCGGCGCGACGTAGTACCGCTGCTGGAACACGACCAGCAGTTCCGGCGCGTCGGTGAGGTGCGGCTTGACGTCGTCGGTGCCGAGCGGGCGCAGGGCGTCCAGCCATTCGTCCCCGAGGCGGCCCGCGTAGGAGACGCGCTCCTCGTGCTCGGCGGCCTCACGGATGCGCCGCCGCACGTCCGGGTCCTTCACCAGCACGAACGTCCACGGCTGCTGGTGGGCGCCGCTGGGCGCGGTGGACGCCACCGCCACGGCGTCGAGGATCACCTGTTCGGGTACGGGATCGGAGGAGAACATGCGCACGGTGCGGCGCTCGTCCATGCGGGCGCGCAGGTCGGCCGCGACGCGCCGGGACTCGTCGGCCGGCATCCGGGCCGGTCGGTACGGGACCGGCTCGTAGTCCCGACCGTGGATGGGCGTCCAGTTCGTGGTCACGGGGCGAGCGTGGCACCCGCGGCGCGCCGGTTGAAGGGACCACCCCGGAACTCGCACTGAAGTGTCCGAGATGCGGACACCGGGGGTGGTTCGGGCAGTATGTGCGCCGTGCACGCCAAGGACCTGATCGCCGCGCACGGCCACGGACACGGACACGGCCGCCCCGCCGAGCCCGCCTCGCGACGGGTCCGCAAGCTGTTGCTGGCCCTCCTCCTGCCGTTCGCGCTGGCGACCGTCGTGGGCGCGCTCGTGCTCTACCCGTTCGGCCACGAGCAGCGCACCGGCGCCGAGGCGGGGCTGGCGCAGGTGCCCGTGCGCGGCGACGTGACCGCCGTGGCCCAGGGCGGGTGCGGGCCGGACGCCACCGAGCCGGGGGCCACCGGCTGCGTGCTGGTGACCGTGCGGATGACCGACGGCGCGGCGGCCGGGCGGGACGTCCGCATCCCCGTCCCCGACCAGCCGGGCACGCCCACGTTCACCGTCGGGGACGCGGTGGTGCTGTCCTACGGCGGCGGCGACCCGAACGACAGCACCTCCTACCAGCTGGCCGACTTCCAGCGCGGGGTGCCGTTGCTGCTGCTCGCCGTGCTGTTCGCGGCGGCCGTGCTGCTCCTGGGCCGCTGGCAGGGGCTCGCGGCGCTGGGCGCGCTGGCGTTGAGCTTCGTGGTGCTGGTGCTGTTCGTGCTGCCCGCGATCCTGGCCGGGGAGAACCCGCTCGCCGTGGCCGTGGTCGGCGCGGGGCTGATCATGTTCGTGGTGCTGTACCTGACGCACGGGTTCTCCGCGCGAACGTCCACGGCCGTGCTCGGCACGTTGGCGAGCCTGGCGCTGATCTGCGTCCTCGGCGCGGCGTTCTCCGCGTTCGGCAAGCTCACCGGGCTCGACCAGGAGACCGCGAACCTGGTGTCGCTGCTCGGGCACGGCATCGACACGCGCGGGCTGCTGCTCGCGGGCACGATCATCGGCGCGCTCGGCGTGCTGGACGACGTGACCGTGACGCAGACCAGCGCGGTGTGGGAGCTGCGCCGGGCCAACCCGTCGCTCGGGTTCCGCGAGCTGTACGCGGCGGGGTCGCGGATCGGCCGCGACCACCTGTCGTCCGTGGTGAACACGCTGGTCATGGCGTACGCGGGCGCGGCGCTGCCGCTGCTGCTGGCGTTCTCGCTGTCCGGCCGGAGCCTGGGCGAGATCCTGACCGCGCAGGAGGTGGCGCAGGAGGTCGTGCGGACCCTGGTGGGCAGCATCGGCCTGGTCGCCGCCGTGCCGATCACCACCGCCCTGGCCGCGTTCGTGGCCGGGCGCGAGCCCGCGCCGGAGCCCGCGGCGGACGAATCGACGCGGAAGGTCGCGCAGCGGTCCGCGCCGGAGCCCGAGGACTCCGACGACCGCGGCTCCGACGAGGTGACGTCGTCGGTCGAGCCCGCGTGGCGCAAGCGGGTGACCGGCGACCTGCGCACCGGCTACGACCCCGCCAAGGGCCCGTGGCGCCGTCCCGGGGTCAGCGGGCCAGCAGGACCAGCGCCAACGCGACAGCGGCGGGCACGGCCTGCACGACCAGAATCCGACGACTGACCGTCGCCGCGCCGTACAAGCCCGCCACGATCACGCACGCCAGGAAGAACACCGCGAACGCGAACCCGGTCGTGCCGGGCAGCACCAGCGCGGCGATCAGACCGGCGGCCAGGAACCCGTTGTAGAGGCCCTGGTTCGCGGCGAGCACCTTCGACGCGGCGGCGAACTCCGCCGTGGTGCCGAACGCCGCCCGGCCGCGCGGGGTGGTCCAGAGGAACATCTCCAGCACGACGATGTAGAGGTGGATGGCCGCGACGAGCGCGGTCAGGACATCAGCGGCGATCTGCACGGGTCGGTAACGTACCCGCACGCCGCGGACGCTGGTCGGCCTCACCGCCCAAGTCGCCACCGGACTGGCTGGAGGCCGTGCAGCAGCAGCCGGCCGCCCTCGAACCCCGGATCAGCGCGCCGGCGGGGAACACCGGGCAGCTCGACGAGTCGATCCGGGTCCTGGCCGCCGCGCTCGGTCCGCTGCAGGGCACCACCGAGCGGCTGGCCAGGCTCGTGGACCGGCTGCCCGACCGGAAGCGCCGCGGCCAGGCGCTACCGGGATAATCGCCGGGTGGGACGGATCCGGAAAGCCGACGAGACCATCAGCCGGGAGGTCGACTCGGGCATCGCGGAACTCGTGCCCGACCCGGACGTGCCGCGGGCGTGGATGCTGCGCCTGAACGGCACGCCCCAGTCGCACGTCGACCTGGACGACCCGACGCACCTGGAGTTCGAGTACCTGCGCCGGCTCGGCCACGTCGCCGACCTGATGGCCCCCGGCGGCGACCCGATCCGGGCGCTGCACCTGGGCGGCGGCGCGCTCACCCTCCCGAGGTACATCGCCACCACCCGGCCGCGGTCCAGCCAGCAGGTCGTGGAGATCGACGCGGCGCTGATCGACCTGGTCCGGGGCGTCCTGCCGCTGGACCGCACCTGGCGGCTGCGCATCCGCAACGGCGACGCGCGCGCCGTGCTGGAGAAGGCGCCGGAGAGCGCGTTCGACCTGGTCGTGACCGACGTGTTCGCGGGCGCCCGCACCCCCGCGCACCTGACGTCCGTCGAGTTCGTGGCGCTGGCCGCCCGCACCCTGCGCCCCGGCGGCATCTACACGGCCAACATCGGCGACGGCGGCAAGCTCGCGTTCGCCAAGGCCCAGGCCGCCACCGTCCGCGCCGTCTTCCCGCACGTGTGCGTGCTCGCCGAGCCCACCGTGTTCCGGGGCAGGCGGTTCGGCAACTTCGTCCTCGTCGCCTCGCACGGCGAGCTGCCGATCGCCGACCTCACCCGCCGCACGGCCGGTGACCCGTTCCCAGGGCGCGTGGAGCACGACAACTCGCTGACCCGCTTCATCGGTGGCGCGCCGCCGACCACCGACGCCACGGCCACCGTGTCGCCGTCGCCGCCGAAGGGCACGTGGGGCCTGCCGGACGACTGACCCCTGGGGTCAGTCGAGGGTGGAGACGAAGCGGGAGATGGCGTCCGGGTTGAGCTTCTGCGCCAGGCGGCCCGTCGGGGCCATCGAGCCGAGCTGGTAGAGCGGCCGGTCCGCGGCGGCCAGGCCGCGGGCCTCCGCGCGGAGCTGCGCCACCATCAGTTCCGAGAAGACGAGACCCGGCGCGTCGCCCCGGCCCGCCAGCACGTCCGCCAGCTTCCGCAGCGGCAGCACGCCCTGCTCGCGGCCACCCGTGCCGGCGTAGATCGCCAGCGCCAGGTTGATCGCCTTGCCGCCACCCCGGACGAACAGCCCCACCGTCCGGGTGCCGCGCATGTCGGTCACCAGCAGGTCGAGCTGGTCGGCGGTGTGCAGGTCGACGGACCGGGTGCCGAAGGCGCGCACCGACAGGACGTGGCCCTCCAGCCACACCCGCCGCCGCGCCTCCGACCACCCCAGCAACAGCAGCGGCACGGCGAACACGGCCGCCGTGACCAGCCCCGCGGTCCGGCCCGCGAGCAGCCCCAGCAACCCGCCGAACGCGGCGGCGACGATCAGCGCGCCGATGGCGACCGTGCGCGCGCGCTTGCGCACCGCCTTCGGGTCGAGCAGGTCGAGGGGGATGCGCTCGCTCACCGGCCCAACGCCTCCAGCACCGACGTCACCACGTCGACGAGCGGCACGGAACGCTGATCGCCCGACGCGAGCTCCTTCACCTGCACGACGCCGGCCTCGATGTCCCGCTCCCCCAGCACCAGCGCGAACTTCGCGCCGGACCGGTCGGCGGCCTTCATCGCGCCCTTGAGCCCCTTGCCGCCGTACGACAGGTCGAACCGGACGCCGGCGGCCCGCAGCGGCGCGGACAACGCGACCAGCCGCGACTTCGCCACCTCGCCCAGCGGCACGCCGAACACGTCGCACCGCGTCTCGTCGCCCGGCGCCACGCCCTCGACCTGGCACGCCAGCAGCGCCCGGTCCACGCCGAGGCCGAACCCGACCCCGGACAGCGCCTGCCCGCCCAGCTGCTCCATCAACCCGTCGTACCGCCCGCCGCCGCCGATGCCGGACTGCGCGCCCAACCCGTCGTGCACGAACTCGAACGTCGTCTTCGTGTAGTAGTCGAGGCCGCGCACCATCCGCGGGTTCTCCGCGAACTTCACGCCCAGGTCGCTCAGGTAGCCCTTGACCTGCTCGTAGTGCGCCAGCGACTCGGCCGACAGGTGGTCCACCATCAGCGGCGCGTCCGCGACCAGCTCCCGCACCTCGGGCCGCTTGTCGTCCAGCACGCGCAACGGGTTCAGCTCCGCCCGCCGCCGCGTCTCCTCGTCGAGCGGCAGCTTCGCCAGGAACGCCTGCAGCTTCTCCCGGTACTGCGGCCGGCACGTGGCGTCGCCCAGCGACGTCAGCTCCAGCCGGAACCCGGTCAGCCCGAGCGCCCGGAACCCGGCGTCCGCGACCGCGATGACCTCGGCGTCCAGCGCCGGATCGTCCACGCCGACCGCCTCGACGCCGACCTGGTGGAACTGCCGGTACCGGCCCGCCTGCGGCTGCTCGGCGCGGAAGAACTGGCCCGCGTACGCGAGCTTCACGGGCAGCTGGCCGCGGTCGAGCCCGTGCTCGATCACCGCGCGCATCACGCCGGCCGTGCCCTCGGGCCGCAGCGTGATGGACCGGCCGCCGCGGTCGGTGAACGTGTACATCTCCTTGCTGACCACGTCGGTCGACTCGCCGACGCCACGCGCGAACAGCGACGTGTCCTCGAAGACGGGCAGCTCGACGTACCCGTAGCCGGCCCGGCGCGCGGACTCGACGAGCGTGTCGCGGACCGCCAGGAACGACGCCGAGTTCGGCGGGAAGTAGTCGGGCACGCCCTTGGGCGCGGCGAACGGGGGTGCGGAGAACGTCGTCACGGTTCCTACAGTCCTCGGTGCGGTGCGGCCGGCGCGTCGGGCGCACCCAGCTTCAGCAGGAAGGGGTTGCTCGCGCGCTCGCGGCCGATGGTCGTCGTGGGCCCGTGGCCGGGCAGCACCACCGTGTCGTCGGTCAGCGTCAGCACCTTGGTGCGCAGCGACGTCAGCATCTCGCGGTGGTTCCCGCCCGGCAGGTCGGTGCGTCCGATGGAGCCGGCGAAGAGGGTGTCGCCGGACAGCACGAGCCGTCCGCCCTCCTCGGTGCCGGCGCGGAACATCACCGACCCGCCGGTATGGCCCGGTGTGTGGTCGACGGTCAGCCGCAGGCCGGCCAGGTCCAGCTCGGCGCCGTCGGCCAGCTCGCGCACCTCGCGCGGCTCCCGCATCTCCAGGTTGCCGCCGAAGAAGGCCCGCGACTCGGCGCTGATGCCCTTGAGCGGGTCGGACAGCAGCCCCCGGTCGTCGGGGTGGATCCACGCGGGGATGTCGTTGCCGTCGCAGACGGGCGCGACGGAGAACGTGTGGTCGAAGTGCCCGTGCGTGAGCAGCACGGCGACCGGGGACAGCCGGTGCTCGCGCAGCGCCTCGGCGATCGGCTCGGCCGCGTCCTGGCCGGGGTCGACCACCACGCACGTCCCGCCCGGTCCCGTGGCCAGCACGAAGCAGTTGGCCTGGAGGGAGCCGGTCGGGAACCCGATCACGAGCACGGGATCACCTCTCGTCGGCAACGGATCGACAACGGATCCCAGCGGACCCCGTCAACCAGCCTATCCGGCATACACCAGTCACATGCGCGCCCCCTAGACTGCTGACCGATCGTCGCGTCGACGGGAGATCAGGGAGGTTGCAGGTGCCGACCAACGTGCAGCGCCGCGAGCAGGCCAAGCGGAAGCTGGAACGCCAGCTCGTCCGCAGGGCGGAGCGCGCGAAGCGGCGCCGGGTGATGGCTGTTGTCGCGACCGCCGTCGCCGTCGTCGTCGTAGCAGGCGGCGTGTACTTCCTCGCCACGGGCGACTTCGGCGGCGACGCCGACGACGCCGCGGCCAGCGCCAGCTCCACTCCCCCCGCCCAGGACGACGCCGCGACGTCGATCCCGACCGAGCTGCACCCGGCCGTGAAGCGGCCGACGCCCCTCCCGGCGCAGGTGGCCTGCGAGTACCCGGCCGGCTCCGAGCCCGCGAGCAAGGAGGCCAAGGCGCCGGCGGCGGGCCAGGTGTCCGCCGAGGGCACGGTCGGCGCAACCCTCAGCACCTCGATCGGCGACCTGAAGCTCACCCTCGACCGCGCGCTCGCGCCGTGCACGGTGAACAGCTTCGTCAGCCTGGCCGAGCAGGGCTACTTCAACGAGACCTCCTGCCACCGCCTGGTGACGTCCGGCATCCAGGTGCTGCAGTGCGGCGACCCGAGCGGCCTCGGCAGCGGCGGCCCCGGCTACAGCTTCAAGGACGAGGTGTTCCCGGAGCTGTCGTACGGCCGCGGTGTCCTGGCCATGGCGAACTCCGGGCCCGACACCAACGGCAGCCAGTTCTTCATCGTCTACGGCGACGGCAAGAACCTGGAGCCGAAGTACACCGTGTTCGGCACGGTGGACGAGGCGGGCCTGAAGCTGGTCGACGAGGTGGCGAAGGCCGGCACGGACAGCGGCCAGGGCGACGGCAAGCCGAAGAAGGCGGTCGACATCAAGACCGCGACCGTGGTCAAGTGACCCGATAGCTCTCCGGACAGGGCCGCCCGGACCACCTGGGCGGCCCTTTCCCGTCGACAACGCGCAGGGCCCGCCACTCGCGAGAGGAGTGGCGGGCCCTGCGTCTTCCCCGTCAACCCGCGGGGGGCGACATGCCGGATCGTGGCAGCAGGCGCTGACGTTTCGCTGACGCGCGCCTCGTCCGCGCGGTGGCGGACTCGTCCGAGCCGTCGCCCGCGCGCGCTACGACGCCGACGTCACCCGGTACACGTCGTACACGCCCTCGACGCTGCGGACCGCCTTGAGGACGTGGCCCAGGTGCTTCGGGTCGCCCATCTCGAACGAGAACCGGCTCACCGCGACGCGGTCGCGGGACGTCGTCACGGACGCCGACAGGATGTTGACCTTCTCGTCCGCCAGCACCTTCGTCACGTCCGACAGCAGCCGGTGGCGGTCGAGGGCCTCCACCTGGATGGCCACCAGGAACACCGAGGAGGACGACGGCGCCCACTCCACGTCCAGCAGCCGCTCGGGCGTCCTCAGCAGCTCGTCCGCGTTGGTGCAGTCGGTCCGGTGCACGGACACGCCACCACCGCGCGTGACGAACCCGAGGATGTCGTCACCGGGCACGGGCGTGCAGCAGCGGGCCAGCTTGACCCACACGTCGGCCGCGTCCTTGACGATGACGCCCGCGTCGCCGGTGACCCGGCGGCGGGTGACGGTCGACGGCGTGGACCGCTCGGCCAGCTCCTCCTCGGCGTGCTCGACGCCGCCCAGCTGCGCCACGAGCCGCTGCACCACGTGCCGGGCGGACGTGTGCCCCTCCCCCACGGCCGCGTACAGCGCGGACACGTCGGGGTAGTGCAGCTCCTTCGACAGGGCGCCCATGGAGTCGGCCGAGACCAGGCGCTGGAGGGGCAGCCCGACGCGGCGGACCTCCTTCGCGATGGCGTCCTTGCCGACCTCGATGGCCTCTTCCTTGCGCTCCTTCGCGAACCACTGCTTGATCTTCGCCTTGGCGCGCGGCGACGCCGCGAACGACAGCCAGTCGCGGGACGGGCCCGCGCCCTCGGCCTTCGAGGTGAAGATCTCGATGACCTCGCCGTTCTCCAGCTTCCGCTCCAGCGCGACCAGCCGGCCGTTGACGCGGGCGCCGATGCAGCGGTGGCCGACCTCGGTGTGCACGGCGTACGCGAAGTCGACCGGGGTGGAGCCGGTGGGCAGCGTGACCACGTCGCCCTTGGGCGTGAAGACGAAGATCTCCCGCGCCGCCAGGTCGAACCGCAGCGACTCCAGGAACTCACCGGGGTCGGCGGCCTCCCGCTGCCAGTCCAGCAGCTGCCGCATCCAGGCCATCTCGTCGACCTCGACGCCCTTGCCGGTGTGCGTGCCGCGGGTCTCCTTGTACCGCCAGTGCGCCGCGATGCCGTACTCGGCGGTCCGGTGCATGTCGTACGTGCGGATCTGCACTTCCAGCGGCTTGCCGTCCGGCCCGATCACCGTCGTGTGCAACGACTGGTAGACGCCGAACCGCGGCTGCGCGATGTAGTCCTTGAACCGGCCGGGCATCGGCTGCCACAGCGCGTGCACCACGCCCATCGCCGCGTAGCAGTCCCGCACCTCGTCCACCTGGATGCGCACGCCGACGAGGTCGTGGATGTCGTCGAAGTCCCGGCCGCGCACGATCATCTTCTGGTGGATCGAGTAGTAGTGCTTGGGCCTGCCCTCGACCTTCGCGGTGATCCGGGCGCCCTCCAACTGCTGCGACAGCTCCTTGATCACCCCGCCCAGGTACGTGTCGCGGGACGGCGCGCGGTTGGCCACCAGCCGCACGATCTCGTCGTACTTCTTCGGCTGGAGGATGGCGAACGCCAGGTCCTCCAGCTCCCACTTCACCGTCGCCATGCCGAGGCGGTGAGCGAGCGGCGCGAGCACCTCGAGGGTCTCGCGGGCCTTGCGGGCCTGCTTCTCCGGCGGGAGGAACCGCATCGTGCGCATGTTGTGCAGCCGGTCGGCGAGCTTGATGACCAGCACCCGGGGGTCCTTGGCCATGGCGATGACCATCTTGCGGATGGTCTCGGCCTCGGCCGCCGCGCCGAGCTTGACCTTGTCGAGCTTGGTCACGCCGTCGACCAGCAGGGCGACCTCGTTGCCGAAGTCGACGCGCAGCTGGTCCAGCGAGTAGTCGGTGTCCTCCACGGTGTCGTGCAGGAGGGCCGCGACGAGCGTCGTCGTGTCCATGCCCAGCTCGGCGAGGATCGTCGCCACGGCGAGCGGGTGCGTGATGTACGGGTCGCCGGACTTGCGCCGCTGCGGCCGGTGCTTCTCCTCCGCCACGTCGTACGCGTGCTGGAGCAGCGCCAGGTCGGCCTTGGGGTGGAGGTCCCGGTGCACGGCGGCCAGCGGTTCCAGCACCTGCTTGACCGGCGCGGCGCGCTGGGCGGTGATCCGACGGGCCAACCGCGCGCGCACGCGCCTCGTCGCGGACGGCGGCCGTGCGGGCACGGGCTGCGCCGGCTGCGCCGACTGCGCGGATTCGATGTCCTGGCTCAACCACGCTCCTCGGGTCTAGGAACCGAGGATAACTCCGTTGGGCCGCGCACCTCGGCGGCGAACCGGTGAGCGGTGCGGTTCACACGACGAGCAGCAGGGCCGACGACCAGCCGGACGGGTCACCGCCGACCTCTCGTGGGCCCGGTCACACGTCGCTGAGCAGGGCGTTCACCGCGCGACCGGCCAGCCGGTCACGTCCGCCGAGGCCGGGGATCTCCAGCACCACCGAGACGCCCGTCACCACGCCGCCCGCGCGTTCCACGAGTTCGCACGCCGCCGCGGCCGTGCCGCCGGTCGCCAGCACGTCGTCCACGACGACAACGCGCTGACCAGGCGTGATGGCGTCGGCGGGCAGTTCGAGGGTGGCCGTGCCGTATTCCAGGTCGTACGTCACGCGGTGCGCGACGGCCGGGAGCTTGCCGGGCTTGCGCAGCGGCACGACCCCGTAGTGCCAGCCGTAGCCGAGCGCGGCGCCGAGGAGGAAGCCGCGCGACTCGATGGCGGCGACCGCCTGGGTGTCGGGGTGGATGCCGCCCTGCAGGCCGTCGACCACGGCGCGCAGCGCGTCCGGGTCGGCCAGGAGAGGCGTGAGGTCCCGGAAGACGACCCCCGGCAGGGGGAAGTCCGGGACCTCACGCATCAGCCCTAGGGCCCGATCCAGCTTCAACGGTGCTTCTTGCCCGTCGGACGACGTCGCGCGTCGGTTGCCTTGCCGGTCCGCGCCGGCACGCCGGCCGCCGCGGCCATCGCCTTCTCCTTGCGGACCTCGGCCTGCACCGACTCGTCGTCGGTCGACTCGACGACGTCGCCGCCGGTGACGACCGCGCCACCCGCCTTGCGGGCCAGGTTGTCCCGCCGGGCCTGCACGCGGGCCGCCTGCGCCTTGTAGCGGGCGTCGCGCATCTTCAGGTCCACCGCGACCGGGGTCGCGATGTAGATGGACGACAGCGCGCCGATGGCGATACCGGTGAGCTGCACCAGCGCCAGGTCCTTCAGCGTGCCGACGCCCAGCAGGCCCACGCCGATGGCGAGCAGGCCGAGCACCGGCAGCAGCGCGATCAGCGAGGTGTTGATCGACCGCATCAGGGTCTGGTTGACCGCCAGGTTCGCCGCCTCGCCGTACGTGCGGCGGGTGAGGCCGAGCAGGCCGCGGGTGTTCTCCCGGACCTTGTCGAACACCACCACCGTGTCGTACAGCGAGAAGCCGAGGATGGTCAGCAGGCCGATCACCGTGGCCGGCGAGACCTCGAAGCCGACCAGCGAGTAGATGCCCGCCGTGATCAGCACGTCGTGCACCACCGCGACGAGCGCCGCGACCGCCATGGCCAGCTCGAAGTACAGCGCCAGGAAGATCATCACCGCGAGGAAGAACACGGCGAGCGCGATCAGCGCCTTGGTGGTGATCTCACCGCCCCACGAGGCGGAGACGGCGCTGTCGCTGATCGCGTCCGCGCCGCCGTTTGGCTTCAGGTCGGCTTCGAGCGTGTTCTTGAGCTTCAGCACCTCGTCGGCGTTCAGCGCCTCGGACCGGATCTGGATGGTCGCGGCGTCGCCGGTGCCGACGGTCTGCACGGCGGCCGGGTCCTTGCCCAGGGCCTTGCTGAACGTGTCCTCGGCCTGCTGGACGCTGATCGTGCCGGTCGCGCTCGTCGCGGGCAGCTGCACGCGGGTGCCGCCGGTGAAGTCGATGCCCAGGTTGAAGCCCCGGAACACGATCGACCCGATGCACACCAGCAGGATGAGCCCGAACAGCACGTACCAGTGCTTGCGCCTGCCGACGATGTTGAACGCGCCATTGCCGACGTAGAGCCGCTGGAAAACGTTGGCCTTCTTGGTCTCGGCCACGTCAGACCTCCTTCACAGCGGTGCTCTTCGCACCCGACATGGCGGCCCGGTCGTCGACGGCGGCCTGGACGGCTCCACCGAGGCCGGACAGCTTCGGGCTGGACAGGGACTTCGACTTGGAGACCATCGAGACCAGCGGGTGCGTGACCAGGAAGACCACCACCAGGTCGAGGACGGTCGACATGCCGAGGGTGAACGCGAAGCCCTTCACCTGGCCGACCGCGATCACGTACAGGATGGCCGAGGCCAGGAAGCTGACCGCGTCCGCGGAGAGGATCGTGCGGCGCGACCGGACCCAGGCGCGCGGCACGGCGGACCGGAACGACCGGCCCTCCCGCACCTCGTCCTTCAGGCGTTCGAAGAACACCACGAACGAGTCCGCGGTGATACCGATCGACACGATGAACCCGGCGATGCCCGCGAGGTCGAGGGTGAACCCGATCCAGCGGCCGAGCAGCACCAGCACCGCGTAGACGACCACGCCGGACAGCACCAGCGACAGGATCGTCAGCACGCCGAGCAGGCGGTAGTAGAACAGGCAGTAGACGAACACCAGCGCGAGGCCGATGCCGCCCGCGATCAGGCCCGCCTTCAGCGAGGCCAGGCCGAGCGTCGCGGACACCGTCTCGGCCTCGGAGGCCTCGAACGACAGCGGCAGCGAGCCGTACTTCAGCACGTTCGCGAGGCCGTTGGCCTCGGCCTGGGTGAACCGGCCGCTGATCTGCGTGCTGCCGCCCAGGATGGGCTCGTTGATGTTCGGCGCGGACACGACCTGGCTGTCCAGCACCACCGCGACCTGCTGTGAGACGTTCGCCGAGGTGAACTTGCCCCACTTGTCGCCGCCCTCGCCCTTGAAGGTGAGGTTGACGATGAAGCCGGCGCCCTGCGGGTCGGTGCCCGCCGCCGCGTCGTCGATGTCCTCACCGGTCAGGCGGGAGTACAGGCTGTAGTCGTCGTCCTTGACGCTGCCGTCGGTCGGCGGGGTGACCGGGGCCAGGACGTACTTCTCGGTGCGGTCCTGGTCGCAGGTCAGCAGCGGCAGGGCCGGGTCGTCGTTGCCGAGCAGCGGGTCGATCGCCGGGCAGGTGAACGCCTCCAGCGCCCGGGACACGGTCTGCGCGTCCAGCGTGGTCAGCTGCGGGTCCTGCCGGCAGGTCTTGGACTCCTCGATGGCCTTGGTCGGGTCCTCGGAGTACTGGCCGTTGAACACCGCGCGGCAGTCGACCTGGGGCTCCGCGGGGGCGGACGGGTCGGCGGGCGGCGCGGACGGGTCGGCGGGCGGGGTCGTCGTCTCCGGCTGGCCCTCCAGCGCCGGCGCGGGGCGACCCTGCGCGGTCGTCGGCG
>NZ_JBHTLK010000199.1:0-13390 GCF_042678885.1 Saccharothrix hoggarensis | reverse complement strand
CGCGGCGCCGATCCCGTGCTCCGGCACGTCGCCGAGCGCCCGCCGTGCCGCGGCCAGCACGGCGCCCGGCGCGCCGGGCGGGATCGGCCGTGACGGGGAAGCGGCGAGATCGGAGGAACTGGGGGCGAACACGGCACCTCCGACGATCGACTTAGCTTAGCCTATCCTCATCTACTCCGCGTGGTCCCTGTCAAGCCCTCTGTGACGATCACTCGCGATCCACGCTAGCCGCCGCGACCGTGATCCGAATCGACGCCATTCGGGGGGTCTTCGGCCGTCGTCCCAACCCTTGGCACACCCCGCCCGCGCCGCCACCGGCGATCTCGTTCGGACCCGCCGGGGCGGTCGCGGTAACCTTGGCCACCACCCAGGCCGAGCCAGTCCACCAGGAGGATCCGTGTCGCCAGGGCAGATCGCCGCGCTGGTCGCCGCCGGCGCGTTCGTGCTGCTTGTGCTGTTGCTGGCGATCCCGTTGATCAAGCTGGGCCGCACGCTGGACGAGGCCACGATCGCCATCCGCAAGGCGCACCAGAACAGCGACCCGATCTTCAGCGGCGCGAACACGACGATCACGCACGTGAACACGCAGCTGGAGCGGGTCGACGGGATCACCGCCAACGCCCGCGCGGTCACCGGCAACGTCTCCGCGCTCACCTCGCTGTTCACCGCCACGCTCGGCGGCCCGCTGGTCAAGGCCGCCGCGCTGTCGTACGGCGTCAGCAAGGCCGTCCGCGCCCGGCGCGCGGCGAAGGAAGCCCCCAACCGGCACGCGCGGCGCAGGGGCAAGCGATGAGCCGCCTGTTCTGGTTCGGGCTCGGCATCGCCGCCGGGGTGGCCGCCGCCCGCAAGGCGGGGCAGGCCGCGCAGGCCGCCACGCCCGCGGGCATCGGCGAGAACGTGGGCCAGGGCCTGCGGGAGCTGGCCGGCGCCATCGGCTCCTTCGGCGCCGAGGTGCGGGCCGGCATGTCGGAGCGCGAACAGGAGTTGCAGGAGACCGTGGAACGCCAGACGGGCTTCACGCCGGGTCGGCGAGCGCGCAGGGCGAACGACGCCAGGTAGGTCGTTCGTTCGCCTCGCCGTGCCCGGTCGTCGGCCCAGCCGACGGTGACTTCCACACCCCCGAAGGACGAGACCCGTGCAGACCCACGAGATCATCAAGCGCTTCCGCGAGCACTTCGAGAACGCCGGCCACAAGTACGTGCCCAGCGCCTCGCTCCTGCTGGACGACCCCAACCTGCTGTTCGTCAACGCCGGCATGGTGCCGTTCAAGCCGTACTTCCTCGGCGAGGCCCCGCCGCCCGCCCCGCGCATGACGAGCATCCAGAAGTGCGTGCGCACGCCGGACATCGACGAGGTCGGCAAGACCACCCGGCACAACACGTTCTTCCAGATGGCCGGCAACTTCTCGTTCGGCGACTACTTCAAGGAAGACGCCATCCGGCTGGCCTGGGACCTGGTCACCAAGTCGCAGGCCGACGGCGGCTACGGCCTCGACCCGGACCGCATCTGGGTGACCGTCTACCTGGACGACGACGAGGCCGCCGGCCTGTGGCAGAAGGTCGCCGGGCTGCCGCCCGAGCGCATCCAGCGCCGCGACGTCGAGGACAACTACTGGTCGATGGGCGTGCCCGGCCCGTGCGGCCCGTGCTCGGAGATCTACTACGACCGCGGCCCGGCCTTCGGCGAGGAGGGCGGCCCGGTCGTCGACGAGGACCGGTACCTGGAGATCTGGAACCTGGTCTTCATGCAGAACGTCCGCGGCGAGGGCGGGGCCAAGAAGGACTACCCGATCCTCGGCGAGCTGCCGGACAAGAACATCGACACCGGCATGGGCGTCGAGCGCGTCGCCATGCTGCTCCAGGACGTCGACAACGTCTACGAGACCGACCTCGTCCGCACGGTGATCACCAAGGCCGAGGAGCTGTCCGGGCGGAAGTACGGCGTCAACGAGACCGACGACGTGCGCTTCCGCGTCATCGCCGACCACGCCCGCAGCGGCGTGCTGCTGGTCGGCGACGGCGTCACCCCCGGCAACGAGGCCCGCGGTTACGTGCTGCGCCGCCTGCTGCGCCGCATCGTCCGCTCGGCCCGCCTGCTGGGCGTGACCGAGCCGGTGCTGGTCCGGTTCGCCGAGGTCGTGCGCGACGCCATGGGCCCCTCGTACCCCGAGCTGGTGTCCGGCTTCGCCCGGATCGAGCAGGTGCTGAAGGCCGAGGAGGACACGTTCCTCCGCACGCTCGACGCCGGGTCGCGGATCTTCGAGACCGCCGCCGCCGAGGTCAAGGCCGACGGCCGCGCCACCCTTCCCGGCGACCGCGCCTTCCAGCTGCACGACACGTACGGCTTCCCGCTCGACCTCACCCTGGAGATGGCCGCAGAGGCCGGTCTCACCGTGGACGAGGACGGCTTCCGCAAGCTGATGGCCGAGCAGCGCGCCCGCGCCAAGGCCGACGCCGCCGGCAAGAAGACCGGCCACGGCGACCAGACCGTGTACCGGGAGCTGCTGGAGCTGGGGGCCACCGAGTTCACCGGCTACACCGAGCTGGCCAGCGAGGCCACCCTGCGCGGCATCGTCAGCAACGGCAAGCGGGTGCGGTCGGCCAAGGAGGGCGACATCGTCGAGGTCGTCCTCGACCGCACGCCCCTGTACGCCGAGTCCGGCGGCCAGGAGAGCGACGCCGGCGTGATCGTGTCCGGCAGCGCCGAGCTGGAGGTCGTGGACGTCCAGAAGGTGGCCCGCAAGCTGTGGGTGCACCAGGTCCGCGTGGTCAGCGGCGAGATCGCCGAGGGCGAGCACGTCGAGGCCCGCGTCGACCCGGAGTGGCGCGTCGGCGCCCGCCAAGGCCACTCGGGCACGCACGTCGTGCACGCCGCCCTGCGCCAGGTGCTCGGCCCGTCCGCCCTGCAGAGCGGCTCGTACAACAAGCCCGGCTACCTCCGCCTCGACTTCGCCTGGACGGGTGGTCTTTCGGAGGAGGCCCGCAGCGAGATCGAAGAGGTCTCCAACCTCGCCGTCCGCAAGGACCTGCCGGTGCGCGTGGTCTACACCGACATGGGTGGCGCCCAGGACATGGGCGCCGTCGCCCTGTTCGGCGAGACGTACGACGAGACCGTGCGCGTGGTCGAGATCGGCGGGCCGTGGTCGCGCGAGCTGTGCGGTGGCACGCACGTCGAGCACTCGTCCCAGATCGGCCCCATCACGGTGATCGGCGAGTCGTCCGTCGGCTCCGGCGTGCGCCGCCTGGAGGCCTACGTCGGCATCGAGGCCTTCAAGTACCTGGCCCAGGAGCGGGCCCTGGTGCAGAACGTCGCCGCCATGCTGAAGGTGCCCGACGCCGAGGTGCCCGCCCGGGTCGAGGCCCTGGTGGAGCGGCTGCGCGCCGCCGAGAAGGAGCTGGAGAAGGTCAAGGCCGCCCAGCTCGTCGCCAACGCCGGGTCGCTGGCCGAGCAGGCCCTCGACGTGCGCGGCGTGTCCCTGGTGGCCCTGCGGCTGCCGGAGGGCACGTCGGGCGCCGACGTGCGGACGATCGCCGGCGAGGTGCGCAACCGGCTCGGCGACAAGCCGGGCGTGGTCGGCCTGTTCGCCCCGGACGGCGACAAGGTCAGCTTCGTGGTGGCCACCACGTCCGCCGCCCGCGACCTCGGGCTGGCCGCCGGCAAGCTCGTGCCCGCCTTCGCCCCGGCCGTGGGCGGTCGCGGCGGCGGCAAGCCGGACCTCGCCCAGGGTGGCGGCACGAACCCGGCCGGTGTCGATGACGCCATCGCCGCCCTCCGCACCGAGGTGGACCGCGCCCTTGAGCAGCGCTGACCGCCCCGGCGTCGACGACCCCGGCCTCGGCCGGAGGCTGGGCGTCGACGTCGGCGCGGTGCGCGTCGGGGTGGCGTTGAGCGATCCCGGCGCGTTCCTCGCCACGCCGCTGGTTACCCTGGCCCGTGACGAGAAGACCGGCCGGGACCTCGCGGAACTGGCCGGACTCGTCACCGAGCACGACGTGGTCGAGGTCGTGGTCGGCTTGCCGCGCACGCTGGCCGGGAGGCACGGGCCGGCGGCGGAGAAGGCAGCGGCGTACGCTGCGGCGTTGGCCGAGCGCGTCGCACCGGTGCCGGTGCGGCTCACCGACGAGCGGCTGACGACCGTCACGGCGAGCCGGGTGCTCTCCGAGCGCGGCGTGCGAGGCAAGAAGCAACGTGCTGTCGTGGACCAGGCTGCCGCGATCGAGATCCTGCAGTCCTGGCTGGACGCACGGGCGCGACACGTGGCCCGCTCCGCTGACGAGGAACGGGCCCCCGGAGCTAAGGACGGCTCGTGAACGACGACCTCGGGTTGTTCACCGATCCCGACACGCGGCACGACGAGCGGGCGCGTGGCAAGAGCGACGCCGCGGCACGCCGGGCGAAGCGCAGGCGCAAGCGGACGATCCTGTGGGTCGTCGTGGCGCTGGTGCTCGCGGGCGGCGGTGTCGGCGCGTACTACGGGTACCGGACGCTGAGCGGCATCGGCTCGTACGAGGACTTCGCGGGCGCGGGCGAGTCGGACGTGGTGGTCGAGGTCAAGGACGGCGACCTGGTCACCACCATCGCGAACACGCTGCGCGACCAGGGCGTGGTGGCGAGCGCGCGGGCGTTCACCGAGGCGGGCGCGAACGACTCCCGCGTCACGTCGATCCAGCCCGGCTTCTACCTGATGAAGACGAAGATGTCGGGCTCGGCCGCGGTGTCGCGGATGGTGGACCCGGCGGCGAAGGTCGTGCCGCTGGAGGTCAAGGGCGGCTTCGTGCTGCACGACATCACCGCGCCGGACGGCGGCGTCACCAAGGGCATCCTGTCGCAGCTGTCCGAGGCCTCGTGCGTCGAGCTGGACGGCGCCCAGCAGTGCGTGACGCCGCAGCAGCTGCGCGAGGCGGCGGACAACGCCGACCCGGCGGCGCTCGGCATCCCCGACTGGGCGCTGGCCGACGTGGCCGCCGCACCGAAGGAGAACCGGCTCGAAGGCCTCATCGTGCCGGGCCTGTACCACCTGAAGCCGGGCGCGGACGCCGTCGAGCTGCTGAAGAGCGTGATCGCGACGTCGTTGAACCGGTTGCAGGGTTACGGCGTCCCGAGCGGGTCGACCAAGACCGGTTTCCGGCCCTACGAGGTCCTGGTCATCGCCTCCCTGATCGAGAAGGAAGGCATCACCAGCGACTTCGGCAAGATCTCGCGGGTGGTCTACAGCCGGCTGGCGCAGGGCCAGATCCTGCAGTTCGACTCGACGGTCAACTACAAGCTGGACCGGCCGCTCCTCACCACCGACGACGAGGACCGCGCGGCGTCCGGCCCGTACAACACCTACCAGGTGAAGGGCCTGCCGCCGACGCCGATCGGCTCGCCGGGCAAGGAAGCCGTCGAGGCCGCGATCAACCCCGAAGAGGGGCCGTGGCTGTACTTCGTGAAGTGCCGGAAGGACGGCACCTCGTGCTTCACCAACTCCTACGAAGAGCACCTGGTCGTGGTCGACCAGGCTCGCAAGGACGGCGTGTTCTGACGTGACGCGCCGTGCGGCGGTCATCGGTTCGCCGGTGGCCCACTCCCTGTCGCCCGTGCTGCACAACGCCGCGTTCGCGGCACTGGGCCTGTCGGGCTGGACGTACACGCGGATCGAGTGCGAGGCGTCCGGCGTCGCGGACCTGGTCGCGGGCCTCGACCCGTCGTGGGCCGGCCTGTCGGTGACCATGCCGAACAAGCGGGCCGCGCTGGCCGTGGCGTCGTCCGCGACGCCGCGCGCCGTGCAGGTCGGCGCGGCGAACACCCTGGTGCCGGTCGCGGACGGGTGGCGGGCCGACTGCACCGACGTGGACGAGGTGCTGGCCGCGCTGCGCGCCGCGTGCGGCTTCACGTCCGGCACGCGGGCCGTGCTGCTGGGCGCGGGCGGCACCGCCACGGCGGCCCTGGTGGCGTTGGCCTCGGTGGGCGTCCGGTCGGTGTCCCTGGTGGTCCGGTCGGTGTCGCGGGCAGCGGAGGCGGAGTCCTGCGCGTCCCGACTCGGCCTGGCGCTGGACCTGGTCGCGTGGGACGAGGCGGACTTCGCCGCACTCGCCGCGGAGGCGGACGTGCTGGTCAGCACCGTGCCGCCGACGGCGACCGAGCCGATCGCGGCGGCGCTGGCCGAGGCGCCGAACGTGCTGGACGTCATCTACCACCCGTGGCCGACGCCGTTGGCGCAGGCGGTGGAGAAGCGGGGCCGCACCCTCGCGACCGGCCTCGACATGCTGCTGCACCAGGCGTTCGGCCAGGCGGAGCAGTTCACCGCCCAGCCCGCGCCGCGCGAGGCGATGCGCGCGGCGCTCCGCGAGGCGACCGACAACCTCCTGCCGCTGCCGATCTAGCCCCGGCCCGTCCGGTACGGCGGGGAGAGCGGGTGCCGCCCGGTCAGCGGGTCTGCCGGTTAGCCGGTCAGCGAATCCGCAGGTCGCCGGTCAGCCGGTCAGCCGGCCGCCGAGTCGGCAGGTCGCCGGTCGCCGAGTCAGCCGGTCGCGCGGTCCGGCCGGGTCGGGCCGGGGTCGTCGACCCGCGCGGCGTCGAGGCCGTCCAGGACGGCCCGCACCGTCTGGTCCGGGGTCTGGTCGCTGCTGTCCAGCCACAGGCCGATGCGGGGCGTGCCCTCGCGCAGGCCGCGGTCGAGGTCTTCGACCGTCCACGCGCCGTAGCCGGTCTTGGGGCGCTGCTCCTCCCGTGCCCGGAGCGCGTCCGGCGAGGGCGCCAACACCACGACGTACCGGGGCCGGGTGCGGACGGCGTCCACGTAGGCGGCGAGGTGGTCGCCGAGGATGACGTCCTGCACCACGGCGGTCCACCCGTGCGCGGCGTACTCGTCGGCCACCATCGCGGACAGCCGGTAGCGCAGCCGCAACTGCGCCTCGGCCTCGTCGGCTGCGTCGGGCAGCGTGTCGGCCCGCCCCGACACGACCATCCGCCGGAACACGTCGCCGCGCACGTGCACGGCCCGCGGCAGCCGCTCGGCGAGGCGTTGCGCCACCGTCGACTTCCCGGCGGCCATCGCCCCCGTGATCACCACCACCGCCGGTCCTAGCTCCACCACCGGAGTGTCACACGCCACCGGGCCCCGCTCACCCCGAGGGTGCGAGCGGAGCCCGGTGGGACGTGCCGAGGGGGATCAGCCCTCGTCGAGGTCGGTGGCGATGAGCTGGGCGATCGCCTCCAGCGCGGCGTCCGCGCCGTCGCCGTCGGCGGTCAGCACGACCTCGTCGCCGTGCATCGCGCCGAGCGTCATGAGGCCCAGCACGCTCGCGGCCTCGACCGGCCGGCCGCCGTCCTTGTGGATGGTGACCTTCACCGGCTGCCCGGCCGCCGCCTTCGCCAGCAGTGCGGCAGGGCGTGCGTGCAGTCCGACCTTGCTCGCCACGGTGACCCGTCGCTCAGGCATGACCCGTCCTCTCGTCCTTCGACTCCGCCGTCAGGACGCCGTGGCGTCCCGCCGGCCCTTCTTGCCCTTGTCGTCGCCGTCCCCGGTCGCGTCGGCGTCCCTGGTCGCGTCGGCGTCCCTGGTCGCGTCGGCGTCCCTGGTCGCGTCGGCGTTGACCGCGCTCTGGTCGGCCTCCGGGTCCTCGTCGTCGTTGCGGCCCGGCGTCTTCAGGTTCCACTTGGTGATGACGAAGCGGAACAGGAAGTAGTAGATGGCCGCGTAGATCACGCCCAGCACCAGGATCAGCAGCGGCTTGGTCGCGATGTTGAAGTTGAGCAGGTAGTCGATGGCGCCGGCGGAGAACCCGAACCCGTCGTGGATGCCCAACGCGTTGCTGATGGCCAGCGAGGTGCCGGTGAGCACCGCGTGGATCAGGTACAGCGGCCACGCCACGAACATGAACGCGAACTCCAGCGGTTCGGTCACACCCGTGATGATCGCGGTCAGCGCGGCCGAGCCCATGATGCCGCCGACGATCTTCTTCTGCGCCGGGCGGGCCGTGTGCACGATGGCCAGGGCCGCCGCCGGCAGGGCGAACATGAAGATCGGGAAGAAGCCCGTCTGGAACGTGCCCGCCTCCGGGTCGCCCGCGAGGAAGCGCGGGATGTCGCCGGTCTTGCCCTCGTACTCGCCGAACTGGAACCACAGCACGTTGTTGACGATGTGGTGCAGGCCCAGCGGGATCAGCAGCCGGTTGACCACGCCGTAGAGGCCGGCGCCGACGATCGTGCTGCCGGTGATCGCCTCACCGACGTTCTTCAGACCCGCCGCGAAGAGCGGGTACACCAGGCCCATCAGCACGCCCACGATCACGATGACGCCCGCGACGAGGATCGGCACGAACCGCCGGCCGCCGAAGAACGCCAGGTACGCGGGCAGCTTGATGCGGTGGTACCGCTGCCACAGCACCGCGGTGATCAGGCCGACGACGATGCCGCCGAGCACCTTGTAGTCGATCAGCACCGCCTTGGCGGCCGGGTCGGTCGGCTGGTCGAGGACCAGCGGCGACATCGCCGTGAAGACGCCCTGCAGCACCACGTACCCGACCACGGCGGCCAAGGCCGTCGAGCCGTCGCCGCGACGGGCGAAGCCGACGGCGATGCCCACCGCGAACAGCAGCGGCAGGTTGGCGAACAGCGCGTCGCCCGCGTTGCCGATGACCGCGGCGACCTTGTTCCAGCCGAGCCCGTCCTTGCCGAGCATGTCGGGTTGGCCGAGTCGCAGCAGGAGAGCGGCGGCGGGCAGCACGGCGATCGGCAGCATGAGGCTGCGACCGAAGCGCTGGAGACCGGCCAGTCCCTTGATCTCACGACCGCCGGTCGCCTGTGGGGCGCTGGCGCTCATGGGGTACCTCCCTTGGCGGAGTGGTTCGGGCCGGATTCCGGGTCGGTCCGGTCCAATTGCATGGTCACCTGGTAGAGATCGCCCCGGTACCAGGACGTCATGTCCTCGACGGGCCGGCCCCGCGAGCCGGTGACCCGGCGGAAGACCAGCAGCGGGCTGCCGGTCCGGACGCCGAGCAGCTTCGCGGTCTCGGGGTCGGCGCCCTCGGCCCACACGGTCTGCGTCGCGTGGTCGAGCTGCACCCCGTAGCGGTCGGCGATGAGGCTGTACAACGAGGTGGTGAGGTCGTGCCGGTCGAGGTCGGGCACGACGCGGGGGTTGTACCAGCCGCGCTCGACGGCCAGTGGCACGCCGTCGGCCCGGCGCAGGCGGACCAGCCGGTACGCCTGCTCGTGCGGCAGCAGGTCGAGCGCGGCGGCCGCCTCGGGCGGAGCCGGCTGCTCCGCGCAGGCCACCACCTCGGTCGCGGGGACGAGCCCGCGCCGACGCATGTCGTCGGTGAACGACTCCAGGTACAGCTGGACGTCCATCCGTCGCCGGGCGGTGAACGTGCCGCGGCCCTTCGCCCTGGTCAGGAGCCCTTCGGTGACGAGCTGGCCGACCGCGGCGCGGACCGTGATGCGCGACACGCCGTACTGCTCGGCGAGGTCGCGCTCGGACGGGATCGGGGAGCCGGGAGGCAGCTCGTGCTCGGCCATGCGCCGCAGGATGTCGCGGAGCTGGGCGTGCTTCGGCTTCGGTCCGTCGACGATCTCCGCGCGGTGCACGACACCTCCCCGGTACTCGCTTCGGCCGACGGCGATTGGTACTTTCCGGTCTAGACCAGTTGGTGACGGGGAGGATGCTCCGCGCGCCAACCGGGTGTCAACCGCCGTTACGGGACCGTGCCCGAGCGGTGGCACCCTCGGGGCCAGGTGTCGAGAGAGGACTTCAAGTGGCGGACGACAAGGCGGAGCGCATCCTCGCCGCGCTCGGTGGCGCGGACAACGTCGTGGAGATCGAGCCGTGCATCACGCGCCTGCGCTGTGAGCTGGAGGACGGTTCGCTGGTGGACGAGAAGGCGTTGAAGGGACTGGGCGCGCACGGCGTGATGCGCGCGGGCAACGTCGTGCAGGTGATCGTGGGTCCGGAGGCCGACACCATCGCCAGCGACATCGAGGACCTGCTGTGACGTTGCGCGTGGCCAGCCCGGTCAGCGGTCGCGTGGTGCCGCTGACCGAGGTGCCGGACCCGGTGTTCGCGCAGGCCATGGTGGGTCCGGGCGTGGCGGTCGAACCGGATCGCGTCAGCGCCGAGGTCGTGTCGCCGGTCGACGGCACGGTCGTGACGCTGCACCCGCACGCGTTCGTGGTGGCGACCGAGGACGGCGCCGCGGTCCTCGTCCACCTCGGGATCGACACGGTGAAGCGCAAGGGCGAGGGCTTCACGCTGCACGTGGTGAAGGGCGAGACCGTGCGCGCGGGTCAGCCCGTGGTGACGTGGGACCCGTCCGAGGTGGAGGCGGCGGGGTTCGCGCCGATCTGCCCGGTGATCGCGCTGGACGCCGCGCCGGAGGTCCTGCTGGACGAGGCGGGCGGTCCGGTGTCGGCGGGCGACGCGTTGTTCTCCTGGCGGCGCTGAGCGCGCCGGTCCCGTCGTCGGGGGAGGAGTGCGGGTGAATGGACCATTCACCCCCACTCCTCGTTGCTCCCGGATCGTCCCCGCGCCGACGCTGGGTGCATGGTCATCTCCGGACTCGTCGCCGGCGCCCTCGGCGCCCACCTCCTCCGCCGCCTGCCGCGCGGCGCGAACGTCAGCCCGCTGTGGTGCGCCGTGCCGACCGCGGTGCTGTGGCTCGCGGCCTGGGCGTTGGCCCCGCCGCACTGGCTCCCCGTGCCGCTGCTGCTGGCGTGGCTGGGCGTGCTGCTCGTCGTGACCGACCTCCGGCACGGCCGGTTGCCCGACGCGTTGACCCTGCCCGCCTACCCGGCGGTCGCCGTGACGCTCTGGCTGTGCGGAGCCGACCTCTGGCGCGCGGTGGCGGGCTGCCTGGTCTTCGGCGGCTTCCACCTGGTGGTGCGCCTGCTCTCGCCGGCGGCGATGGGCGGCGGGGACGTGAAGCTGGCCGGTTCGCTGGGCGCCGTGCTCGGCGCGGTGTCGTGGGCCGCCTTGCCGGCGGGCGCGGTGCTGGCGAGCGTGATCACCCTCGCCCTGGGCCTCCGGTGGCCGGGCGCCACCGTCCCGCACGGGCCGGGGCTGCTGGCGGCGACGTGGCTGGTGGCCGTGTCAGCCGGGTGAGGTCGCGACGTCGCGACGTCGCGACCTTGCCGGGCCTGCCATCGGTTGGCGAAGGGCCGGCGCTCGCCGGTGTCGGCGGACCGGCCGCGCACCGGCAGCGGCTCAGCGGGGCCGAGGTGGCGGTGGGGTGATCGACCGGTTGGGGGAACCGCCGCGGCTGCGGTTGGTCGACCGTCGTGCTCCGCGTCGACCTCTCGGCATCCTCGCTGGTAGGCGCGTTGCCGGGCTCGGCGGGTGTCCATCTGGCGGGACGGCGGGCACCGGTGTCGGCCTCCGCCTCCGGCCCCGCCGCCGCTGTGGAAGGATTCGGCGCGTGCTGCGCTGGATCACCGCTGGGGAATCCCATGGACCGGCCCTCGTCGCCGTGCTGGAAGGCATGGTCGCCGGGGTCGAGGTCACGACCGCCGACCTGACCGCCCAACTGGAGCGCCGACGGCTCGGGTTCGGGCGCAGCCCGCGCATGGGCTTCGAGGCCGACGAGGTGGAGATCCTGGGCGGCGTCCGCCACGGGCTCACCCAGGGCGGCCCGATCGCGGTCCGGATCGGCAACACCGAGTGGCCCAAGTGGCAGACGGTGATGTCGGCCGACCCGGTCGACCCGTCCCTGCTGAAGCCCACCGGCCGCAACGAGGCGCTGACCAGGCCCCGGCCCGGCCACGCCGACCTGCCGGGCATGCAGAAGTTCGGCTTCGACGAGGCCCGACCCGTGCTGGAACGGGCCAGTGCCCGCGAGACGGCGGCCCGCACCGCGCTCGGCACGGTCGCCCGCCACTTCCTGAAGCAGGTCTTCGACGTCGACGTGATCAGCCACGTCGTCTCCATCGGCAAGGCCAAGACCCCGGCCGACGCGCCCGTGCCCGGCCCGGGCGACTTGGACGCGGTCGACGCGAGCCCCGTCCGCGCCTTCGACGCGCGCGGCACGGAGGCGATGGTCGCCGAGGTCGAGGCGGTCAAGGAGGCCGGTGACACGGTCGGCGGCGTCATCGAGGTGATCGCCTACGGCCTGCCGCCGGGCATCGGCTCGCACGTGCACTGGGACCGGCGGCTCGACGCCCGCCTGGCCGGCGCGCTGATGGGCGTGCAGGCGATGAAGGGCGTGGAGATCGGCGACGGCTTCACCACCGCCGAGCGGTGGGGCAGCGAGGCGCACGACGAGATCGACCGCGGCACCGGGCCGAAGGGCGTGACGCGCCGCTCCAACCGGGCCGGCGGACTGGAGGGCGGCATCACCAACGGTGAGCCGCTGCGCGTCCGCGTCGCCATGAAGCCCATCTCGACCGTCCCCCGTGCACTGTCCACTGTGGACGTCCGCACGGGCGAGCCCGCCGTCGCGATCCACCAGCGCTCGGACGTGTGCGCGGTGCCGCGCGCGGGCGTGGTGCTGGAGTCGGTGGTGGCGCTGGTGCTGGCCGAGACGGCGCTGGAGAAGTTCGGCGGCGACTCGATCGCCGAGACCAAGCGCAACGTCGCCGCGTACCTGGAGGCGCTCGAAGCCCGCTGGGAGGGCCTGTGACCGCCCCCCGGTTCGTCGTCCTCGGCCCGCCCGGCGCGGGCAAGACGACGGTCGGCAAGCTCCTCGCCGAACGCCTCGGCGTCGGGTTCCGCGACACCGACGAGGACGTCATCGCCACCGCCGGCAAGCCGATCTCCGACATCTTCCTCGACGACGGCGAGCCCGCGTTCCGCGCGCTGGAGGAGGAAGCCGTCGCCGAGGGCCTGAAGACCCACGACGGCGTGCTGGCGCTGGGCGGCGGCGCGGTGCTGTCCGCGACGACCCGCGAACGCCTGGCCGGCCACGCCGTGGTGTTCCTCAACGTCGGCATGGCCGAGGGCGTGAAGCGCACCGGCATGTCCAGCGCGCGACCGCTGCTCGCGGGCGTGAACCCGCGCGCGACGTTCAAGTCCCTGCTGGACGCCCGCCTGCCGCTGTACCGCGAGGTCGCGACGATCGAGGTCGTCACGGACGACCTGGAGCCCGAGCAGGTGGTCGACGCCGTGCTGCGCGCGGCGGGCACGACACCGCCGACCGGGACTGACGGTGAGCAGGACTGACAGCGGGCTGGGCTGACGGCGAGCGGGACCGAGGGCGAGCAGGACTGAGGGCGAGCGGACGTGACGGCGAGCGGGACCGGCGGCGACCGGGCGAAGATGACCCCGTGGAACTGACGGCGGCCCGCGTCCTCGCGCACCGCGCCGCGGTGCAGGGGTTGCACGGCGACCGGCCGGACGCGGTGCTGCCGCTCGGCGTGGTGGACAGCCCGCCGAAGACGGGCGCGGCGGCGTTGGGCGTGCGCGGCCGCCGTGAGG
>NZ_JBHTLK010000198.1:0-13468 GCF_042678885.1 Saccharothrix hoggarensis | reverse complement strand
AGCCCGTGGCGGTGGCCAGCAGGCCGCCGCCGGCGACGCCGATGCCCTGCGCGGCGACGAGGCCGCTGCGGGCGAAGCCCAACGCCTGGCCGCGCTGCTCGTCCGGCACCAGGCGGACGAACGTCGCGCCCGCCGTCACCTGGTAGGCGCTGAACACGCCGCTCACCGCGAGCAGCGCGACCGCGCCGACGAGGTTGGGCGCGAGCAGGTACCCGACCAGCGGCAACGCGGTGGCGACGGCGAGCAGGCCGAGCGCCCGCACCCGCGCCGACGCAGGCAGGAACCGCAGCAGCACCGTCCCCAGCACCATCCCGGCCGGGTCGGCGGCCAGCACCAACCCGACGCCCGCCGCGCCCGCGGCGACCTCCGCCGAGAACGGCGCGGCGAGCCCTTCCGGCACCACGGTGAACAGGGCCAGCCACCCCAGCCCGACCAGCATCCGCAGCCGCTTGTCCCGCCACACGAGCGCCGCGCCGGCCCTGATCCGCACGCGGGCGGCGGGCACGAACGGCGGGGCGGGCCGGTGCCGCAGGCCGAACCGCAGCAGCAGCGCCGACAGCGCGAACGTCACCGCGTCCGCCAGCAACGCGCCGGACGTGCCGAGCCACGCCACCACGACCCCGCCGCCGACGAACCCCAGCAGCAGCCCGGCCTGGTGGGTGATGAGGTGCACGGACTGCCCGGCCTCGTACCGGTCGCCCAGCACGGTGGGCAGCAGCGCCCCCTGCGCGGCGGCGAACGGCGACTCGGCGAGCTGCGCGACCACCAGCAGCGCCGCCACCAGCGGCAACGGCACGCCGGGCACGGCCATCACGGCCAGCAGCGCGGCCCGCACCACGTCGGCGACGACCATCACCGTCCGCCGCGGGTACCGGTCGGCCAGCCCGCTCAGCAGCACGCCGGACACCAGCGCGGGCAGCATCGTCAACGCGTAGGTCAACGCGGTCCACGCCGCGGACCCGGTGCGCTGGAACACGAGCACGGACAGCGCCACGCGGGCCAGCTGGTCGCCCACGGTCGACAGCACCGCCGCCGACCACAGCACCCGGAACTCCGGCACCGCGAACACCGCGCGGAACCCCGTGCCCCCGATCAACAGCGCCCCCGATTCCGACGTGACCGATGACTTCTCCGCGCCCGCCGGGTCTCAAGTTGTGCGGCGTGCGACCGGCACGTCACCGTACAAGCCCGGAGGGTGACGATGAGTGGGGTTCCAGCGATGACGGTGGATTTCACGGCGGAGGCGGAGCGGTACCGGCACGAGCTGCGGGTCCACTGCTACCGGCTGCTCGGCTCGTTCGACGAGGCCGAGGACCTGGTGCAGGAGACGTTCCTCAAGGCGTGGCGGGCGCGGGACACGTTCGAGGGGCGGTCGTCGTTCCGCGCCTGGCTGTACCGGATCGCCACGAACGCGTGCCTCGACGTGATCAACCGGCGGCCGCCGCTGGCCACGACCGAGGAGATGCCGGCCGCGGACGTGCCGTGGCTGCAGCCGTTCCCGGACTCGCTGCTGGACGCCGAGCCGCACGCGGAGGTCGTGGCGCGGGAGACGATCGAGCTGGCGTTCCTGGCCGCGGTGCAGCACCTCCCGGCGAAGCAGCGGGCCGTGCTGGTGCTGCGCGACGTGCTGGGCTGGCCGGCGAACGACACGGCCGCGTTGCTGGGCGAGACCGTGCCCGCGGTGAACAGCGCGCTGCAACGCGCCCGCGTCACCATGCGCAAGCACCTGCCGGAGCAGCGGGCCGACTGGTCGGGTGAGCCGAACCCGCGTGAGAAGGCGGTCATTCGCAAGCTCGTGGAGGCCACCGAGCGCTGTGACATGGCGCTGATGGCGTCGGTGCTGCGCGAGGACGTCACGTGGAGCATGCCGCCGCAGCCCGAGTGGTACCGCGGGCGCGACGTGGTGGTCGACATCTGGACGCCGGTGATGGTGGGCCCGGAGGCGTTCGGCGAGTGGAAGGTGCTGGAGACGAGGGCGAACCGCCAGCCCGCCCTCGCGAACTACGTCCGCAAGCCCGGCGAGGAGCTGTTCAAGCCGGCGGCGATGGACGTGCTGCGCATCGAGGGCGACGCGATCGCCGAGGTCCTCACGTTCCCGTCGGACCGGTTCCCGCTCTTCGGCCTGCCCGCGTCGCTGTGACCTTCGACGTCCGCGTGGTCACCGTGCCGGACGTCCTGCCCTACGACGCCCGGGAGTGGCGGGACGCGCTGGTGGTCGTCCTCAGCGGCACGCTCGACCTGGACGGCGAGCTGTTCCCGGAGGGCTCGGTGCTCGCGCTGGCCGGGTTGCCGCTGGAGGTCCTGCGCCGGCACGGCGAACAGCCCGCCGTGCTGGTCGCGGTGACCCGGCCCGAGGGTGACGAGGCGGTAGGCGAGGACGACGCCGGAGAAGCCGGGGCCGAAGGCGACGAGGTGGGGCGTGCCCCACCTCCCGCGCCGGACCGTCCACCCCCGACCGCCCCGGTCGGCGGCGACGACCCGTGACCCCCGATTCCCGCACGCGTTACGGTTCGGCCCGTGCTGAGGATCGAGATCGACGGCGAGCCGCCGACCGTCGACCACTTCGTGCCCGGTCTGCTGGCCAACTACGGGCACTTCACCGCCATGCAGGTCCGCGACCGCCGCGTGAAGGGTTTCGACCGGCACCTGAGGCGGCTCGACGAGGCCAACCGCGAGCTGTACGGCGCCGGGCTGGACGCGGAGCACGTCCGCGGCCTGATCTCCCACGCGCTCGGCGACGTCCGCGACGCCGCCGTGCGGGTCGTCGTCTTCGGAATGGAAACGCCGTCGGTCATGGTGGTGGTCCGGCCGCCCGCCTCTCCCCCGGCGACCCCGCAACGCCTCCTGTCCGTGGACTACACCCGCCCCCTGCCGCACGTGAAGCACATCGGCGGGTTCGGCCAGCTCCACCACGGCAAGCGCGCCGTCGCGGCCGGGTACGACGACGCCCTGCTCACGGCCGGTGGCGTGGTGGTCGAGGGCGCCATCGCCAACATCGCGTTCCTCGACGACGCGGGCGACGTCGTGTGGCCGCAGGCGGACTGGCTGCACGGCATCACCATGCAACTGCTGGAACGGGAGCTGCCGTCACGCCGGGAGGTGGTGCGGCTCGCGGACGTCGGCCGCTACCGCGGCGCGTTCCTGACCAACTCGATCGGCGTGGTCGCGGTGTCGCGGATCGACGACGTCGAGTTCCCCGTGGACGCCGACGCCCGGGCACGCGTCCAGGCCGCGTACGACGCGATCCCGGCCGACCCGATCGAAGCCGACCCGATGGCCGCAGACCCGACCGCGTGACGACCTGACCGGTGCCGGCCCGACCGGTGTCGATCCGGCCGCGTGCCGGCTCGACCGGCGACGACCCGACCGCGTGACGATCGCTCCGCCGGGTGGCCGCGCACGACTCGGCCACCCGGTTGAGTAGATCCACCGATGCCCGGCGGGCCGGCCGCGCGGGACCGTGGGCGGGTGATCGACTTACGCGTGCCCGCGCAGATCGCCGCCGTGTGGATCGTCATGGCGCTGTCGGCCACCGTCGTCGGCTGGCTGGTGCTGTTCGGGTTCTTCGTCCGCAGCCCCGTCCTGGTGGCGATCGGCCTGCTCGGCCCGTTCGCGGTGGCGTTCCTGATCGGCACGTTCACCGCCGCCGCGAGCCCGCTGACGGCCACGCCCCTGCGCCGCGTCGGCTGGGCGGTGCTGGTCACCGCGGCCGGGTTGGTCGGCGTGGTGTTCTACGAGGCGGTGCTGGAGTCGGTCGAACCGGCCAAGCCGCCGTCGTGGCTCGCCATCCCGGCCGTGGGCGTGCCGTTCGCGCTCGCCGCCGCCACGATGGCCCACGGCCTGGTGCTGCGGCTGGTCGCGGCGGGCGTCACCGTCGCCGCGGTGGCCTACGGGATCTGGCTGCCCACCACGATGCCGGACGACGACGTGGCGTCCCGGATCGCGCACGCCCGGCCGCCCGCCGGCGTGGTGCTGATCGCCAGGCCCGACGGCTACGCCTTCCCCGACCTGACGACCCGCGACGGCCAGGCCGAGCTGTCGTACCGCCGCGAGTCCGCCGACGCGCCGCTCTCGGGGTTCCCGCGCGTGGTCGTGCGGCCCGCGACCGTGGACGCGCCCGAGACCGGGGACGACGCCGAACCGGTGTACCGGCCGGTGTCGGCGCACCACGTCTTCGTGCGGCGGATGGGCGACGTCGAAGCCGTGGCCACCGTGTCGAAGGAGGTGGACGTGGCCGTCGCCCGCGACTTCGTCCAGTCCGTGCGCCCGGCCAGGGACGACGAGGTCATGCGCCTGCTGAAGCGCGCGCCCGACCGCCGTGACCGCGACGTGCTCCGCCGCTTCGCCGACACCTGGCGCCGGCTGTTCGACTAGCGGTCAGACGGCGGGCGGCCGGTCCTCGTACGGCGTGGACAGCACCACCGTCGTCCGGGTGGACACGTTCGCCACCTCGCGGATCTGCCGCAGCAGCTCCTCCAACGCGGTCGGCGACGCCACGCGCACCCGCAGCACGTACGACGCGTCGCCCGCGACCGAGTAGCACGCCTCGATCTGCGGCAGGTGCTCCAACCGCTTCGGGTAGTCGTCCGGCGCGGCCGGGTCGATCGGCGTCAGCGAGATGAACGCGGTCAGCGGCAGGCCGACCTCGTCGCCGTCCAGCCGCGCCGCGTACCCGCGGACCACGCCGCGCTGCTCCAGCCGCCGCACCCGCTGGTGCACGGCCGACACGCTCAACCCGACCCGCTCGGCGAGGTCGGTGAAGCTGCACCGGCCGTCCGCCGCGAGCTCGCGCAGGATCGCCCGGTCGATGGGTTCCAGGTTCGTCACGCCGGCAACACCACCAGGTCGTGCGGTCGGTGGTTGACGCTCTCCGCGCCGTCCTCGGTCGCCACCACGATGTCCTCGATCCGCGCGCCCCACCGTCCGGGCAGGTAGATGCCGGGCTCCACGCTGAACGCCATGCCCGGCTCCAGCGGAAGGTCGTTGCCGCCGACGATGTACGGCTCCTCGTGCACGTCCAGCCCGATGCCGTGACCGGTGCGGTGCACGAAGAACTCGCCGAAACCGGCGTCGGCGATGATCTCGCGGGCCGCCGCGTCCACCGCCGAGCACGTGACGCCGGGCCGGACCGCCTCGACGGCCGCCCGCTGCGCCGCCTGGAGCACCGCGTAGGTGTCCCACACGTCGTCGTGGCGCGGCTCTCCGATGACGTAGGTGCGGGTGGAGTCGGAGTTGTAGCCCTCGGCCACCGGGCCGCCGATGTCGACCACCACCACGTCGCCCGCCTCGATCACCCGATCGGACACGTCGTGGTGCGGTGAGGCGCCGTTCGGGCCGGAGCCGACGATGACGAAGTCGGCCGCCGTGTGGCCCTCGGCGACGATCGCGGCGGCGATGTCCGCGCCCACCTCCGCCTCCGTGCGGCCGGGGCGCAGCCACTCGGCCATGCGCGCGTGGACCCGGTCGATCGCCGCGCCCGCCTTGCGCAGCGCGGCCACCTCGGCGGCGTCCTTGCGCATCCGCAGCTCGCGCAGCACCGGACCGGTCAACACCTGGTCGGGGCCGACGACGTCACGCAGCCGCAGGGTGTGCAGCGCGGGCATCATGTCCGACACGGCCGTCCGGCTGCCCGTCACCGCGCGCTTGACCAGCGCGTACGGGTCCTCGCCGTCGACCCACGGCGCCATCTCGACGCCGAGTTCGTCGGTCGGGACGCCCGCGTAGCCCGGCTGCTCCAGCTTCGGCACCACCAGCACCGGCGTGCCGCCGACCGGCAGCACCAGGCACGTCAACCGCTCGAACGACGACCCGCCCGCGCCGATGAGGTAGCGGAGGTCGGAACCGGGCGCGATCAGCAACGCGTCCACGCCCGCGATGGACGCCGCGGCGGTGGCCCGGTCGAGGCGCGCGCGGAGGGCGTCCACGTCGACGGGCCCAACATGGGTCGACATGTCGGGCAGCCTAGTGGTGCGCGGCCGATCGCACGCGATCTCCGGCACGGCGACACCCCGCGCCGACCCGCCCCCGCTGTCGGTGGTCTCTGGCAAGCTGTCCCGGGTGAGCAACCCGCTGGTCCTGATGGACGCCGCCAGCCTCTACTTCCGGGCGTTCTACGCGCTGCCCGAGTCGATGACCGCGCCGGACGGCACACCGGTGAACGCGGTGCGCGGGTTCGTCGACACGATCGCCAAGGTCATCACCGAGCGCAAGGCCGGCCGCCTGGTCGCGTGCCTCGACGCCGACTGGCGGCCGGAGTTCCGGGTGGCCGCGCTGCCGTCGTACAAGGCGCACCGCGTGGCCGAGGGCGCCGCCGACGGCGAGGAGGAGGTGCCCGACACCCTCACCCCGCAGGTCCCGATCATCCTCGACGTGCTCGACGCGGTCGGCATCGCGACCGCCGAGGCCGCCGGGTTCGAGGCGGACGACGTGATCGGCACGCTCGCCGCCCGTGAGACCGCCGACCCGGTCGAGGTGATCACCGGCGACCGCGACCTGTTCCAGGTCGTGCGCGACGAGCCGACCCCCGTGCGGGTGCTGTACCTGGGGCGGGGCTGGGCCAAGGCCGAGCTGCTCGGCCCCGAGGAGCTCGCCGCCAAGTACGCCCTCCCGGTCCACGACGCGGGCCGCGCGTACGCCGGGATGGCCGTGCTGCGCGGCGACCCGTCCGACGGCCTGCCCGGCGTGGCCGGCATCGGCGAGAAGACGGCCGCCAAGCTGATCAGCGAGTTCGGCTCGCTGGACGCCGTGCTCGCCGCGGTGCACGACGGCCG
The DNA here is from genome assembly GCF_042678885.1 of Saccharothrix hoggarensis. GTDB lineage: Bacteria > Actinomycetota > Actinomycetes > Mycobacteriales > Pseudonocardiaceae > Actinosynnema > Actinosynnema hoggarensis. Next base: position 6,698 of record NZ_JBHTLK010000198.1, on the reverse strand, counting down.
GGACCGCAAGCTCACCACCCGCGCCCGCACCGCCCTGATCAACGCCCAGGACTACCTCGCCGTGGCGCCCACGGTCGTCAGCGTGGCGACCGACGCGGAGATCGTCATGGACCGCCCCGACACCGTCCCCGCCGCGCCGGCCGACCCGGACCGCGTGGCCGAGCTGACCCGCCGCTGGGGCCTGGGCAGCTCCCTGCCGCGCCTGCTGGCCGCGCTGGAGCGCCGCTGACCGCAGCACGACGCGAACCCCACCACCGCCGCACCGGCCAACGCGGCCCACTCGTCAACCCGGCCGACCCCCGCGTGCGCGGCCGACCCGTCACCCGGCGCCGGTCAGAAGTACGTGCCGCACCACGGCACCTCGGCGGCCGCGAACAACGCGTCCGCCCGCGCCAACGCCCCGGCCTCCACCACGTCCAGCCGACGTGCCGCGGCCAGCGTCGAGAACGACACGTCACCCAGGTACGCCGACGCCAGCACGTCCACGTCCAGCACCAGCTCGGGCGCGTCGTCCACCCGCGTCACACCGTCTGCCGCCACCCGGTACGACCCCGCGTTCTCCGGCAGGTAGGTGTCCCGCACCCCGAGGACGACGGGCTCACCGGCAGCGTAGGTCCGCGCCGCCAACGCCGCCGGAACGTCCAGCAGCCGCAACCACGTCTCGTCGGCCACGTCCGCCACCCGGCACGCCCGCCGGTCGCCCAGCAGCCACTCCACCGGCTCGTCGACCGGCCGCCCGAACGCCGTCACCTCGGCCACCAGGTCGATCCCCAGCACGAACAGCCACAGGTCCGCCCACGCCTCCGCGTCCCGCGCCCACAGGTCGAGCACGCTCAACGTGGTCGGCTTCTCGTCCGTCGCGTCGTGCACGCCCGGCGTCACCTTGAACGCCACGTACCCGTCGTCGCCCGACGCCCCCGACCTCACCGCGAGCTTCAGGTTGTCCTCCGCCGCCGCCTGCCGGACGTTGAACGCCCACCACGCGGGCCAGCGCGCGATCGTGCCCGCGCGCCGCGGCGACAGCTCCTCGAACAGGCCCCGCGCGATCCGCTCCCCCGACTCGCCGTCGACCAACCGCACCCGGCCCGCGGGACGCGTCCTCGGCGCGGCCTGCCGCCGGTCGATCCGCAGCAACCGGAAGCGCGTCGCCACCCCGTACCCGTACCGGCCGTAGATCGCCGTCTCCGACGCCCGCAGCGTCGCCACGACCTCGCCCGCCGACCGCAGCCCCCGCAGCTGCGCCCGCTGCACCGAGCTGAGCACGCCCCGGCGCGTCCAGTCCGCCCGCACCCCGACCCGGCTCACCGCCGCGTTCGTCACGACCGCGCCGCCCGGCACCGCCAGCCGCGACGGGAACGACTGGGCCGTCCCGACCAGCTCACCGTCGACGAACGCGCCGAACGCGCGACCAGGCTCGTACGACTCGCGCACGAGCTTCCACGTGTCGTCGGGCGCGGGCGGGTGGTGCAGCGCGCCCCGGAACAGGGTGTGCGCGGCCCGGAACTCGGATTCGTCCAGCACGCGGACGTCGTGATCGGTCACCCCGGCATGGTGCCGCAGGGATCGCTCGCCTTGCGAACGACTTTCCGGACCGCACGCACGACCGAGGCCGCCCCCGCGCACAGCGGGAGCGGCCTCGGTGACGGAAGTCTCGGACTCAGCCGGCGGGCTGGCCCACCTCGTACTCGCCGTCCTCGGTCTTCACCGTCACCTTGACCGTCTTGTCCTTGCCGCCGACCTTCACCGTGCACTCGAAGGTGGTGTTCGGCTTGACCTCCTGGCCCGCGGGGCACGTCGCGCCCTCCACGTCCTGGATCTTGTAGACGTCCTTCAGGATGCCGACCACGCCCGTCTGCACGGCCGCCTGGTCGAACTCCTTCTTGGTGAACCACCCCGGCGCGACGAAGCCCAGGATGCCGACGGCCGCGACCGCCAGCACGACGATCCCGACCACCACCCACAGCACCGCGCTGGACTTCTTCGGCGGCTGCTGGCCGTACTGGCCCGGCTGCCCGAACTGGCCGGGCTGGCCGTACTGCCCCTGCTGGCCGAACTGGTCCGGCTGACCGAACTGGCCGGGCTGGCCGTACTGGCCCTGCTGCGGCTGCCCGTACGGGTTCGACTGCGGGTTGTTCGGGTCGTACCCGGCCGGGTACTGCTGGGTGTACGGCTGCTGGGGCTGCTGCCCCCACTGCTGCTGCGACGGGTCCGGCTGCCCGTAGGGGTTGGGCTGCTGAGCGGGGAAACCACCCGACGGCGTGCCGGGGTACCCACCACCGTAGGGCTGTTGCTGCTGGCCCCACTGCGGCTGCGGGTCGTTCCCTCCGGACGGTCCGTACGGACTGGTCATGCTCGGCCTCCGACGGTCGGTCTGGAAAACGGTCTGGTCAAGTGCGTGCTTCGAAAAGCGGTGTTCAAGCCTTGCGGGCGCGATCAAACCACAGCTGTGCGGACGGTACCCACCCGCCCCGCAAAGCTTTGTCAAACGGTGGCCATCGCCACCACCCCGCGGCGCAACGCGTCCACCGCCTTTCGGGCGGACGCGCCCACCGGGTCCCCGCCACCGACCACGTCCCGGATCTGGTCCAGGAAGTCGATCACCTGCCGGCACCACCGGACGAAGTCGCCCGCGCCCAGCTCCGCGCCGTTCTCCTCCGCCGCCGACAGCACCTTCTCCAACGACTCGCCGCGCGCCCACCGGTACACCGCCCACGCGAACCCCGGATCGGGCTGCCGCGTCCGGTCGAGCCGGTGCCGGCGCTCGTCGTCCTCCAGCTCCGCCCACAACCGCGCCGTCGCGGTCAACGCGTCCGACACCTTCCCCGGTGGCAGCCTGGCCTCCAGCGGACCGTCCCGCCGCGCCTCGTACACCAGCGCCGACACCACCGCGGCCAGCTCCGCCGGGTCGAGGTCTCGCCACACGCCGTGCCGCAGGCACTCCGCCGCCAACAGGTCCGACTCGCTGTACAGCCTGGTCAGCCGCTTGCCGTGCTCGGTGACCTCCTCGCCCGGCCCGCTCTCCTCCGCGTGCAGGTAACCGCGTTCCCGCAGCAGGCCGCGAATCCGGTCGAACTCCCGCGCCAACGAGTGCGTGGTCGCCGCGACCTTACGCTCCACCTGCTCCGTCTCGGCCAGCAACCGGTGGTACCGCTCGCCCCACCGGGCGTGCTCCTCGCGCTTCTCGCAGCCGTGGCACGGGTGCGCCCGCAACGCCCGCCGCAACGTCGCCAGCTCCGCGTCGTCGTCCGCCGTCGACCGCCGCTTGCGCATCGCCGGCGCCACGATCCCGGTGGCGCGCAACGACGCCGCCAGGTCGCGCCGCGACTTCGGCGACCGCGTGTCCACCTGCTTCGGCAGCCGCATCTTCCCCAGCACCTCGACCGGCATCGGGAAGTCCGCCGACGACAGCCGGCCCGCCCACCGGTCCTCCGTCACCACGAACGGGCGCGCCTCGCCCAGCGGCTCCAGACCGGGGTCGATCACCACGGCCAACCCGGACCTCCGCCCGGACGGCACCGCGATCACGTCGCCCTTGCGCAGCCGCTCCAACGACTGCGCCGCCTCCGCCCGCTTCGCCGAGGTGTTCTGGCGCGCCAACGCCTTCTCCCGCTCGGCGACCCGCCGGCGCAGCGCCGCGTACTCCGTGAAGTCACCGAGGTGGCACGTCATCGCCTCGGCGTAGCCGCCCAGCGCCTCCCGGTTCCGCTCGATGCGCCGGGCCAGGCCCACCACCGACCGGTCCGCCTGGAACTGCGCGAACGACTGCTCCAGGATCTCCCGCGCCGCCGCCGCGCCCAGCTGGTTCACCAGGTTGACGGCCATGTTGTAGCCCGGCCGGAACGACGACCGCAGCGGGTACGTGCGGGTGGACGCGAGCCCGCCGACCGCCTTCGGGTCGACGCCCGGCTGCCACACCACCACCGCGTGGCCCTCGACGTCGATGCCGCGCCGCCCCGCCCGGCCGGTGAGCTGCGTGTACTCGCCCGGCGTCAGGTCGACGTGCGCCTCGCCGTTGTACTTGACCAGCTTCTCCAGCACGACCGTGCGGGCGGGCATGTTGATGCCCAGCGCCAGCGTCTCGGTCGCGAACACCACCTTCACGAGGCCGCGGACGAACAACTCCTCCACGGTCTCCTTGAACGCGGGCAGCAGGCCGGCGTGGTGGCTCGCGATGCCGCGCTCCAGCGCCTCCCGCCACTCCCAGTAGCCCAGCACCATCAGGTCGCCCTGCGGCAGGTCCTTGGTCTTCTCCTCGATGACCTCGCGGATCTGCTCGACCTCGTCGTTCGAGTTGAGCCGCAACCCGGCCCGCACGCACTGCGTCACGGCCGCGTCGCAGCCCGCCCGGCTGAACACGAAGTCGATCGCCGGCAGCAGGCCCGCGCCGTCCAGCCGCTGCACGATGTCGACGCGCGACGGCGGCTTGAACCCGGACCCGCGCGGCGGCCTGCCCCGCTGGTCCTTGTTGTTGCGGTTGCGGCTCCACGGCACGTGGAACCGCGACAGGTCCTCGGTGTGGCGCAGGAGCTGCGGGTTGATCCGGGCGTGCCCGTCCGGCGCGTCGCCCGCGAACAGGTCCATCATCCGGCCGCCCGCCAGCATGTGCTGCCACAGCGGCACGGGCCGGTGCTCGTCCACGACGACGGTCGTGTCGCCGCGCACCTCGACCAGCCACTCGCCGAACTCCTCTGCGTTGCTGACCGTGGCGGACAGGCCGACCAGCCGCACGGACTCGGGCAGGTGCAGGATCACTTCCTCCCACACCGGGCCGCGGAACCGGTCGGCCAGGTAGTGGATCTCGTCCATCACGACGTACGCGAGCGTGGACAACGTCGAGGAGCCCGCGTACAGCATGTTGCGGAGCACCTCGGTGGTCATCACGACGATCGGCGCGTCGCCGTTGACCGACGTGTCACCGGTCAGCAGGCCGACCTTCTTCGACCCGTAACGGGCCACCAGGTCGGCGTACTTCTGGTTCGACAGCGCCTTGATGGGTGTCGTGTAGAAGCACTTGCTGCCCTCCGACAGGGCCAGGTGGACGGCGAACTCGCCGACCACCGTCTTGCCCGCGCCGGTGGGCGCGCAGACCAGCACGCCGTGCCCGTCCTCCAACGCCTCGCACGCGCGTTGCTGGAACGGGTCGAGGTCGAACGAGATGACCCCGAGGAAGTCGGCCAGCTTGGGCCGGGAGGAGCGGCGGCGGAAATCCGCGTACGAGTCGGCCGGAGACCGCGAAGTGCTTGACACCTCTCCAGGCTGTCACACGGGACCGACAAAATCGCTCCAGATCCGGGACGGACCGCCGATCCTGGATTTTGGTCACCACTGAAGCAATAGAGCCCATCATGGGATGTGGTGCGGCACACTCGGGACCGTGGAGGCGATTCCGTTGGCGGAGGGCGACCTCCGGTGGGTGTTCCCCGACCTGGTCGACGCGGGACCGGTGCTCGACGTGCTGCGGCAGGCCGCGGCGCGGGTCGAGCGGCTGGCCGGGCACCTGGGCAGACCCGGCGGCGGTCTCGTGTTCGACCACCTGCCCGGCGCGCCCTACGCGGGGCTGTCGGGCCGCGCCGAGGCCGAGGAGCTGGCCTTCGACGTCCGCGTGTCGGCGCCGCGCGACCCGCACCGCCACGTCCTCACCCGGCCGCCGCCGTGGCGGGTGGAGGGCGAGATCTCGGTCCGCTGCGACGCCATCCGGGACTGCGGCAGGCACGAGATCGAGACCGTCGAGTCGGCGCACGGCACCCCGCTGGACGCCGCCAACGGCGTGCTGAGCGTTGCCGGGTGGCTGTACGACCGGGGCACGACCGAGCCGCGCGGGTCGTGGCGCAGGCGGGACGTGCTCAGCCGGCACCGGTGACGGACGCCGCGTCCCCTCGCCTGGGCTCGGCGGGGTGCGCCTGGTCCGGCTGCGCCTGGTCCGGATGCGCCTGGTCCGGATGCGCCTGGTCCGGATGCGCCTGGTCCGGATGCGACCGGGCGGCCTGCGGTTCGGCGGCCGACCGGGCGGCCTGCGGTTCGGCGGCGACGACGGTCAGCGCGCCGGGCACGCAGGTGGCGCTCAGCGGCACGCCGCTCATCCGCTCCCCGTCCGCGTAGGCCACCCAGGACGTCCCGGACAGCCGCACGGACCTCGCGCGCAGCGTGCGCACCGCCGGGTGGTCCACGTGCCGCCCGGTGCGCAGCGTGGGCAGCATCCGCAGCAGGGTCCGGCGCGGCGCGGCCTCCACCACGGTCAGGTCGAACAGGCCGTCGTCCGGCGACGCGTCCGGGCACACCGGGATGCCGCCGCCGTAGCTGGTCGTGTTGCCGACCGCGACCAGCAGCGCGTCCAGCTCCAGCACGTCGTGCTCGGTCTCCACCACCAGCGGTTCGGGCCGCAGCGCCGCCAGCTCGGCCAGGATCGCCAGGTCGTAGCGGCGGGGGCCGGCGGGCCAGCGCATCGCGTTCGCCCGCTCGTTGACCGCCGAGTCGAAGCCCGCGCACAGCACGGTGGCGAACCACGGCCCGCCCTCGACGCGCCCGAGGTCGAGCGGGCGGCGGACGCCGTCCCGCAGCGCGGCCACCGCGTCGTCAACCGCCGTGCCGCCGAGCGCGGTGGCCAGGTCGGGCACGGTGCCCGCGGGCACGACGGCGAGCGCGGTCGTCGACCCGGCGCACGCCTGCACGCCCAGGTCGGCGCCGCCGCCACCGCCGAC
>NZ_JBHTLK010000197.1:0-13610 GCF_042678885.1 Saccharothrix hoggarensis | reverse complement strand
GCCGACCGGTGCGGCGGAGTCGGCCCGGCCGTCGGCGCGCCGTGACCGACCGGGTCAGCTAGCCGCGCTGTCGTCGGCCGGGCGCTCGATCAGGTGGTCCGCGAGGCCCGCCGGCATCTCGGCCCGCCCCGGACCGCCCGCCGCGACCCAGCCGAGGATGTGGTCCACCGCCTCGTCGGTGAACACCCCGCCCAACCACACCGGCCGCGCCCCGACGCCCCGCGCCGGCCGCACCACCACGACGTTGGACGACTCGCACGAGCTGAGGCAGTTCGCCACGGTGACGGCCCGCGGCCCCGCGCCTTCCCGGAACCGGCGCAGCTGCCGCACGTGGTCGACGTCCGGGTGCTTCTCGGCGGTGCCGCAGCAGCAGCCCCGACAGACGGTCACCTTGCTCGAATCGGACACCCGGACTCCCTGCGCGCGCGGTTACCGCGGAGAACCTACTCGGTCACCCGCCACCCGCCGTTCACCCCGGCGACGCCTCGGTGGGCTACAAAGCGCGCGCCGTCGTCGAGGTTGGAGTCCCCATGACCCGTCCAGTCCGTCTTCTCGCAGCTCTCGCGGTGTGCGGGGTGACCTTGTCGCTCCTGCCGGCCACCGCGGCGGCCACCCCGCCCGACCGGTTCCAACGGGTCGACACCCTGCCCGTGTTCCGCAACAGCTCGGCCGCCGAGCACACCGCCGCCGAGATCGCGGCGGCGACGCCGGACGGCCGGACCGTCGTCTACACCGACTCGCCGGCCGGGCGGATCGGGTTCGCCTCGGTCGGCCGGGACGGTCGCCTGCAGCCCGAGGGCGTGCTCGCCATGCCGGGCGAGCCGACGTCGGTGGACGTCCACGGGCGGCTCGCGCTGGTCGCCGTGAACACCTCCGCGTCGTTCACCTCGCCGTCCGGCGTGCTCGTGGTGGTCGACCTCGACACCCGGGCCGTCGTCGCCGCGCACGACCTCGGCGGGCAGCCGGACTCGATCGACGTCTCCCCCGACGGACGCCACGCCGCCGTGGCCGTCGAGAACGAGCGCGACGAGGACGTCGCCGACGGCGCGCTCCCCCAGGCGCCGGCGGGTTTCCTGGCCGTCGTCGACCTGACCGGCGCCCCGACCGCGTGGACCGTGCGCCGGGTCGCGCTCACCGGGCTCGCCGAGGTCGCGCCGGACGACCCCGAGCCGGAGTACGTCAGCGTCAACGGCCGCGGCCGGGCGGCCGTGACGTTGCAGGAGAACAACCACGTCGTGGTCGTGGACCTGCCGTCCGGGACCGTGGTGAACCACTTCTCCGCCGGTTCGGCGACCGTCGCGGGCGTGGACGTCGCCGACGACGGCCGGATCGCCCCGACCGCGACGATCACCGCGGCGCGCGAGCCGGACGCGGTGGCGTGGCTGGACGACCGCACGCTGGGCACCGCCGACGAGGGCGACTACCGGGGCGGGTCGCGCACGTGGACGGTGTTCGACGCGGCGTCCGGCCAGGTCGTGTTCTCGTCGGGCGCCGAGCTCCAGCAGGCCGCCGTCCGCCAGGGCCAGTACCCCGACGGCCGCTCGGACAACAAGGGCGTCGAGCCGGAGGGCCTGGCCGTGGCCACCTTCGGGCGTGACCGGTACGCGTTCGTCGGCCTCGAACGCGCCAACCTGGTCGCGGTGTACGACGTGAACGACCCGCGCCGGCCCCGCCTCCGCCAGCTGCTGCCGACCGGGGTCGCGCCGGAGGGCCTGCTGCCGATCCCGGCGACCGGCACGCTCGTCGTGTCCGCCGAGGAGGACTCCGCCGAGGACGGCGTCCGGTCGTCCCTCTCGTCCTACCGCCTCACCCGCACGCCGCTGCCCGTCGCCCTGGCCCGCAACGAGGGCGCGCCGTCGATCGTGTCCGACGGCATCGGCTTCGGCGCGCTGTCCGGGCTGTCGGGCGTTCCCGGCAACGACCGCGACGTCGTCGCCGTGACCGACTCGGCGTACCACCCGACGCGCGTGCTGACGATCGACACCCGGTCCGCGCCCGCCCGCGTCCACGCCGAGCTGGTCGTGACCAAGGGCGGGCAGCCGGTGGGCTACGACGGCGAGGGCGTCGCCGCGCGCCGTGACGGCGGGTACTGGCTGGCCGCCGAGGGCGACGGCAAGCAGCGGCCGAACCTCCTGGTCGAGGTGGCCGGGTCGGGCGAGGTCGTCCGCGAGGTGCCCCTGCCCGCCGCCGTGGCCGCGACCGCGACCGGTAACGGCTTCGAGGGCGTCACCACCACCGGCCGCGGGGCCGGTGAGCAGGTGTGGCTGGCCGTGCAGCGGGAGTGGAAGGCCGACCGGCCGGGACAGGCGACCCTGGCCCGCTTCACCCCCGCGACGGGCGAGTGGGCGTTCGCGGCCTACCCGCTCGACGCCGCGCCGGCGGGCGGCTGGGTCGGCCTGTCCGAGGTGACCGCGCTGGACGACCGCACGTTGCTCGTGCTGGAGCGCGACAACCAGCGCGGCGACGCGGCCACCACCAAGAAGGTCTACCGGGTCGACATCTCCGGGCTCGCCCCCGTCGCCGCCGGCCTGCCCAAGCCGCTGGTGGCCAAGGTCGAGGCACGCGACCTGCTCCCCGCCCTGACGGCGGGCGGCGGCGCGGCGCACGACAAGCCGGAGGGCCTGGCGGTCGTCGGCGACGGCCGGCTGCGCCGCCTGGTCGGCGTGGTCGACAACGACGGGCTGGACGACGCGCCCGGCGAGTCCGTGTTCCTGCGCCTCGGCTGGATCCGCTAGTCACGCGGCGGGGGGGGGGGGCGGGTGACCACGCGACCGCGGTCGCGTGGTCACCCCCCGCGCGGTGTCGGCGCTCGACTTGCGAAGATCGCTCCGCGTGCCATGCTGTCGCCGCTCGTCCCCGCGGTGGCCTGGCGCCACCGCCGGTCACCCCGACCGGGGCGCGCGGGCGACCTCGAACGGGAGGCACCGGTGGACCAGGCCGAACTGCGCGGGAAGTGGGACGAGTACGCGCACCGGTACGACCGCGACATCGGCGTGTTCGAGAAGGTCCAGTTCGGCGGCGGCCGCGAGTGGGTGTGCACGCAGGCCGCGGGCGACGTGCTGGAGGTGGCCATCGGCACCGGCCTGAACCTCCCCCACTACCCCTCCGACGTGCGCCTGACCGGGCTGGACCTCAGCCCCGGCATGCTCGCCCAGGCCCGCGCCCGCGCCGACCACCTCGGCCGTGACGTCACGCTGGTCGAGGGCGACGCCCAGTCCCTGCCGTTCCCCGACGCCCACTTCGACACGGTGGTCTGCACGCTCGGGCTGTGCGGCGTGCCCGACGACCGTGCCGCGATCCACGAGATGCACCGCGTGCTCCGGCCCGGCGGCCGACTCCTCCTGCTCGACCACGTCGGCAGCCACCACCGGGTGATCCTCTTCGGGCAACGCCTGCTGGAACGGCTGACGCTGCGGATGATCGGCGACCATCAGACCCGCCGCCCCCTCCCCCTGGTGGAGCAGGCGGGTTTCACCGTCCGCCGCCGGGAACGCCTGAAGCTCGGCACCGTCGAACGCCTCGCCGCCGTCAAGTAGCCGCCGTCAAGTAACGGCCGCGCCCCGACCCCGCGCCACCGCGCCTGACACCGGCCCGACTCAGCACGCGACACCGGCCCGACACCGGCCCGACCCGAGCGCGGCACCGGCCCGAGACCAGCCCAACGCAGCGCGCGGCAGCGAGCCGACACCGGCCCGGCCCGAGCGCGGCGGCGTGGGCCACGCCGAGCCAGACCTGGCTACACCGCGCAGAACTCGTTGCCCTCGGGGTCGCGCATGACCCACCAGTGCCCGGCCGGCCCCTGGTCGACCTCGCGGACGCGGGTCGCGCCCAAGCCCTCCAGCCGCGCCACCAGCGCATCCCGCCCCTCGGGTCCGCTGTGGACGTCGATGTGCAGGCGGTTCTTGCCGGACTTGGGCTCCGGCACGTCCTGGAACAGCACCCGCCGCCCGCGCCCGATACCGCTCACCTCGTCGAACGGGTCCTCGGGGTGGCGGATCGCGGCGTACCCGCGGAACGTCTTGCGGCCGTTGTGGTCCACGACCGCCTCCTCCCCGAGGTGCCCCGCGGCGAGCAGCTGCTCGATGAGCGGGCTGGGGTCCTCCACCTCGTACTCCAGTGCCGCGGCCCAGAAGTCCGCGAGGACGGGCGCGTTCGTGCTGTCGATGACCAGCTTCCAACTCAATGCCATGTCGGTTGTATAGCCCAGGGGTCCGACATTCGCGCCCGACGTCCACTCCGGCCGCAAGCCACAACGACCTGGGCGACGACCTAACCGGCCAGTGACGCGGTCGCCGGCTCCCGCCGGACCGCCTTCGCCACGAACGGGACTGCGGCCAGCGTGAGCAGGGCCAGCGCCGGGTACGCCCAGCCGATGGCGGACAGGTAGCCGGGCCTCGGGATGGTCCAGATCGTCGGCTGCCGGTCGAGCTGGAACGCGATCACGTCCCAGAACATGATCGGGCACCACAGCACCAGCAGCGCGCCGCGCACCCACGGCGTGATCTTCGTGTGCACCAGCCAGATCAGCAGCGGCGCGATCCACACCCAGTGGTGGTCCCACGAGATCGGCGAGAGCAGCAGCCCGAGGAGCTGCACCACCAGCACGCCCATCAGCACGTCGCCCGCCCGCACCGCGGCCCGCAGCGCGAACCCGGCGAGCACCGCGGACACGACCACCGCGACCACCCACGGCCACGTCATCTCGACGTCGTAGCCGAGGGTCCGCGACAACGCGCCCCGCAACGACTGGTTGTGCGCGGTGGCGACGGGGCCGACCCGGCTCGCGTCGCCCAGCAACCCGAACCAGTAGTGCTTGGCCTGCGCCGGGTCCACCAGGAAGCCGAGGCCGACGCTCACGGCGAACGCCACGACCGACCACACGGCCGCCGCGATCCGGCCCGTGACCAGGTAGTACAGCCCGGAGATGGCCGGCACGAGCTTCACGCCCGCCGCCAGCCCGATCCCGGCGCCCGCCCACCGCTGGTCGCGGGCCGTCATGGCGCCCAGCACGACCGCCGCCAGCAGCAGGTTCACCTGCCCGAAGTCGAACGTGTGCACCACGGGCTGCATCCACAGCAGCACGGCGGTCCACAGCAGCGCGCGACGCCGCCACACCGCGGCGGCCTCGGTCCAGCCGTCGCCGGCCACGAGGCGCAGCGCGACGCGCACCATCCAGTACAGGCACAGCCCGGACAGCAGCCGCAGCACCCACTGCGCGGCGACCCACGGCAGCCACGTCATCGGCAGGAACACCAGCGCGCCGAACGGCGGGTAGGTGAACGGCAGCGGGAAGTCCGGCGGCGAGTTCGGCGACGTGACGTCGTAGAGGTCGCCGCTGAGCACGTGCGGCGCGAGCGCCCAGTACACGTACAGGTCGATCGTCTCGTTGCCGAACCCGGTGACGATGGTCCACGTGCGGCCGAGGATGGACGCCACCAGCAGCACCGGCGCCGCGACCAGCAGCCACCGCTCCACGTTCACGAGCACGCGCACGGCAGGCGGGGACGGTTCAGGTGACACTGGGCTCGGCCTTCGACGTCGTGGTGAGCGGCGTTCCGCCGACCGGCTCGCCGGGAGCGGCGCGCACCGCCGTCGGCATCACCGCGAGGGTCAGCAGGCCGAGCAGCGGGTAGCACCAGCCGAGCGCGGCCAGCGGCCACGGCCGGGGGATCTCCCAGATGGTCGGCTGCTGGTCGATCAGGAACGTGATGAGGTCCGCGCCGGTCACGACGACCCACGCGGCGGCGACGGCGAGCACGGGCCACGACCGGCGCGCGCCGTGGACGGCCCACAGGACCAGCGGGATCACCCACACCCAGTGGTGGCTCCACGAGATCGGCGAGAGCAGCAGCCCGAACAGCTGCACGGCGACCACGGTGGCCAGCGTGTCCCCGGCACGCACGGTGGCGCGCAGGGCGAACCCGGTGAGCACGGCGGACACGGCGACCGCGAGCAACCACGGCCACGTCATCTCGACGTCGTGGCCGAGGGTCCGCGACAGCGCGCCCCGCAACGACTGGTTGATCGCGGACCCGACCGGGCCGACCCGGTCGGCCGCGCCGAGCAGCTCGAACCAGTAGCGCCACGAATCGGCGGCGGAGGCGACGAAGCCGACCGCGACGGTGAACGCGAAGCCGACGCCCGTCCAGAGCGCCGCGCGGAACCGCCGGGTGACCAGGAAGTACAGCACCGAGATCGCGGGGGTGAGCTTCAGGCCCGCGGCGACGCCGACGCCGAAGCCCGCCACCAGCTGCCGGGCAGCGACCATCGCGGCGAACGTGCCGGCGATCAGCACCAGGTTGATCTGCCCGAAGTCCAGCGTCTTGCGCACCGGCTCGCACCACAGCGCCAGCGCCGTCCACACCATCGCGCGGCGCGACCAGGTGCCGTCGAACCGCTGGCCCGACCTGGCCGCGACCAGCGACAACGCCGTCCGGACCAGCCACCAGAGGCAGACCAGGGACAGCACCTGCCACGCCACCCGCGCGACCACCCAGGGCAGCCACGACAGCGGGAGGAACAGCACGGCCGCGAACGGCGGGTACGTGAACGGCAGCGGGAAGTCCGCCGTGAACGGCATGTCGATCGTGTAGAGCTGGTCCGTCAGCAGGTTGGGCGCGAGGCTCCAGTAGACCTTGAGGTCGATCATGCCCCAGCCGGTCGGAGCGCCCAGTCGCCAGGCGTACCAGCCCAGCGACAGGCACAGCACCAGCGGCGCGAACCTCAGCACCCGCTGCTCGAACCGCTCAACCACCCGTGCTCCCGCGCTGCTTCCCCGCCACGTCCGGCTCACCCGCCACGTCGTGCTCGTCCTTCGCCGCGTCCTTGGCCTCGGCCCGGCCCTCGGCGTCGATCACGGCCCACGCCTCGTGGTCGAACCGGCCCTGCTCGGCGGCCCTGGCCTGGCGGACCGACTCGGTGAACCGCGCCCGCAGGTCCGCGAGCAGCGACCACACGGGCTCGCGTTCCAGCAGCGACCGGCCCACCCACACGCCGACCAGCACCGTGACGGCCAGGTAGGGCCACCACACGACCGGGCTCATGGAACCGTAGTGCCACCGGGCGACGATCGTGCCGTCGGGGAGCGTGACGAGGACCATCCAGACCGAGACGCCCGCCGCGACGGCGAGCCAGCGGTCCTTCCAGGCGAACGCGGCGGCGAGCGCCAACGCCCAGGTGAAGTACCACGGCAGCACCGACGGCGCGAGCACGGAGGCGGCCAGCAGGGCGATCGCGGCGCGCCGCACGGCGTCCACGCCGCCCGCGCGGGCCAGCCACCACTGCCGGACCAGCACGACGCCGAGGACGTACACCCCCGCCGTCCGGAAGAAGCCGAGGAAGCCCTCGTACGTGGCGCCCGGGACGTGACGCCCGACCGAGTGGTAGAGCAGTTCGGCCGCGGCGCAGGGCAGCGACATCCACGTCAGCAGCGGGGTCTGGCTCTGGAGCACGTTGATCCAGCCCAGGTCGACCCCGGCGGCGAGCGTGGACAGCGCGAAGACCCCGACGAACGCGACGCCGCCCACGGCGCACGCCTTGAAGAACCGCTGGCGGGCGGGGCCGGACATCCGGGCCACCCACACCCACACCAGGAACGGGACGACCAGGACCGCCGTGGCCTTCACCGCGGCGGCCAGGGCGATCACGGCGATGCCGAGCACGTGCTTGCGGTCGAGGACCATGAGCACGCCGACCGCCATCAGGCCGACCATCAGGATGTCGTTGTGCGCGCCGCCGATGCCGACCGCGATGACGAACGGGTTGGCCACCGTCAGCCACAGCGCGACCGACGTGCGGCCGCCGAGGTGCCGGGCCAGGCCGGGCGTCGCCCAGGCGAGCAGCACCAGCCCGCCGAGCACGGCGAGCCGCATGAGGACGGCGCCCATGATGACGTTGTCGCCGGTCACCGCCACGACGGAGCTGGCGAGCAGCAGGAACAGGGGCCCGTAGGGCGACGGCGTGTCCTGCCAGAGGGACGCCACGTTGCCGCCGAGCGGCAGGGTCAGCGCCGACGCGCCGGTCGTGTACGGGTCGAACCCGCGCAGCAGGACGGCGCCCTGCGCGAGGTAGCTGTAGACGTCCCGGCTGTACAGCGGCGGGGCGATGATCAGGGGCGCGGTCCAGGCGGCGGCGGCTAGCACCACGCCGCGCCCGCCGACCTCGCCGGCGCGCACCATGCGGCCGAGCTTGACCCAGGAGTAGACGAGGAGCGCCACCCCGGCGAAGACGACGGCGGTCGCGAGGTCACGGCCGTGGCCGTACCGCACCGCGTTCAGGAAGGTGCCGCTCAGCAGCGGGTCGCGCCGGAGCACCGCGCCCGCGCCCATGCCGCCGACCGTGATCAGCAACGCACCGAGTGCACCGAGTCGCAGCACCCGTGCGGGAACCTGCCGCACGACTGCCGCCCAAGCGCCTGCGTTGCGAGTCAGGACGTCCGTCCGTTCGCTACTTCCGCTCACCTCAGCGGTCACAGCCAGACCCACCTCATCGGTCTTGTGTTCGGTCCTCGTCCGCGTCTACCGCGCCTGCCGTCGACGACATCACCGGCATCGCGGGGTTCAAGGACGAGAGAGGCCACGATCAGCAATGTTGGCACGATCAGCTACCACCGTTGGTCGGGAACCGCCTATTTGGCCGTCTCGTTACCGTGCTATGTGACGATTCCCACTGGGAAGCAACCATCGCGGCGCACGCCCCTCCCCTCGTCCCATCATCACTCTCTGTTGAGTTCGCAAGCAGAGACAACGCACTTAACGCACTCGTAAGACTGAAGTGCGGAGTTACGGTGAGTTTCGTCTCTATCGGACTCTTCGTCGCCTCCGCAGGTCGCTGCCGCACACACGACGCACTCGTGTCGCGAATGCGCTCGGGAGAGTGGATTCAGGCCCGAAGTGGACATTTCATCCGGAAGTGCGACCACTCACCGGACTGACGCCGCCGGGCTCGCCCGCGGCCCGCGCGTC
Source organism: Saccharothrix hoggarensis (assembly GCF_042678885.1). GTDB lineage: Bacteria > Actinomycetota > Actinomycetes > Mycobacteriales > Pseudonocardiaceae > Actinosynnema > Actinosynnema hoggarensis. The sequence continues at coordinate 4,647 of NZ_JBHTLK010000197.1, read as the reverse complement.
GCGGCCATGCCCCCTCCCGGTTCGTCTGCGGTCCCCGCCTCGTGCGTTACCCGGATCGGCGCGCGGTAAAACGTGACCTCGTTTCACGAAGCCTTCTCACGAACCCGGCGCGGGTGCCTCCCCGACGTGGCCGATCGGCACCCGGACGACGACCAGGCCGTCGAGCAACCACGCGTCGATGCCGTCCACGTCCACCCCGGTGGGCACGGTCGCGCAGTAGTGGAAGCGCTGCGGCGAGCCGGTGGGCCGCACCGTGATGCCGACGCGGTCCCGCTTCGCCGGCGTCCCGTCCGGCCGCACGTCCTGGTCGCGGACCTCGACCCGGACGTCGTCCCGCCGCACGTCGGTGATCAGCGTGGCGAAGAAGTACGCGTGCTCCGTGACCGCGACCTCCACCGTGAGGGGACACTCGTCCGCGGTGGTCACGTCCCAGTCGCGGCCCAGCGTGCGGCCGATCCGGTCCCACCACAGGTCCATCTCGCCGACGGGGTCCGTCGCCGAGCACGATTCCGCCGCGGCGCAGGGGTTGCGCCGCAACACCGTCAGCCGCTCCACCACGACGTCCCCTTTCCGTTTATCCGGACGTCACCCTGGGAAATACCCACACCAGGGCCTGTGCACGCTCCGACGAACGGGTGAATGCGCTGCGTGGTCGGCGGGGTGCCGGGTCGGTGAACGGCGCAGCGGCGGTTCACCCGAACGCACCGGGGTATTCCACCGGGGCAAGGCTCACGAGCCCTCGACGAGCGCGGAGGAGGCGCCGGTCATGCACCGGGAGAGCGACAAGCACGGCCCGCTCCGGGACGACGAACTCAAGCACGAGCTCGAAGGCACGCTGCGCGGCAACCGGCCGAGTCGGGCCGAGGAGTGGCGCGACCCGGAATCGCCCACCGACGACGAACAGACCGCACCCCCGTTCGACCGGCCCCTCTGACCGGTCACGGCGGAAGCGGACGACGGGAACCGACGGCGGGAAACGGACGGCGGGACCGGCTCCGGGCGCTCGGAGCCGGTCCCGCCGGTCGTCGTGGGTCAGGGCGCGACGGCGCCCACGGTCAGCAGCAGGTTCGCGTAGTGCCGCCCGTCGCCGGTGGCCACGCACACCGCCAGGTCCGACTCACGGCACGTGGCGTAGAAGTCGTGCCGCGCCAGCGGCTGCAACGGCAGGTCCGGGCCGAGGAGCCGTTCGTAGTCGGCCCACGCGGCGGGGGTGCTGAGGTCGTCCGGCCGCATCGTGTGCACGGCCTCCACCGGGATCGCCGACAGCACCGGCTCCAGGACGTCGTCGATGGAGACGAGGCCCGGCCGGAGGTTGAGGTGGATCAGCGTGGCCCGGTGGTGGACGTTGGTCCGGTGCGCGTAGTTCGAGTCCGCGAGCAGGACCTTCGATCCGTGGCCTGCCGTGGCGAGCGCGCTGAGCAGCGGCGGGTGCAGCAAGGGGTAGCGCAACACTTCGGACGACCTCTCGATGTGGTACGGAGCGTGTTAACGCTAACAGCCGTTTTCTGCTGCCTCCAACAAGAAGTTCGCCGAGTGAGATTGTGAGCGGTAACAGCTCCGGGTCGGTCACGGGGTCGACAGCGACGCCACCACCCGTTCCAACTGGACGGTGCGCGCGGCGGGCGTCCGCGCCTTCATCAGCCGCAGGAGCAGGGCGTACCGCCGCGTCCGGTCGAGGCGGTCGAACGCGGCGCGGGCGCCGTCGTCGGCCGCCAGGGCCGCGGCGAGGTCCGGCGGCACGGTGGCGGTGCGCTGCGACTGGTAGGCCGCGTCCCACCGGCCGTCGGCCTGGGCGGCCCGGACCGCGGCGAAGCCCGGTTCCCGCATCCGCCCCGCCGCGATCAGCGCTTCGACCTTCTCCACGTTGACCCGCGACCAGGACCCGGTCGGCCGGCGCGGCGAGTACCGCTGGAGGTAGTGGTCGTCGTCGCAGCCCTTGCGCCGGCTGTCGATCCAGCCGTAGCAGAGGGCGACCTCCAGCGCTTCCGCGATGGTGACCGACGCGCGGCCCGACCCCTTCTTGGCGATCTTCACCCACACGCCGGCGGCCACGTCGTGGTGGTCGGCCAGCCACGCCTCCCACGCGGCGGCGTCGGCGAAGGCGATGATCTCCGCACCGTCAAGCGCGCTCATGGTGTGCTCCCCGGTCGATGGCTTCCTCACGCCATCGTGCGCGGCAAAGTGCTCACCGGCTGAGCACTTCGCCGGACTTTCAGGGGCCGGATTCGCGCCGTTCCGCCATCGTGTCGGGCGCGGACTCCGGGATCTCGGTGCGCACGTCCGAGTCGCGCAGCACCTCGCGCGCCTGTGCCTCCGGGTCGGCGCTGCCCGAGCCCAGCTCCTCCGGCAGGAGGTTGGCCCGCGTCCGCGCGCGGCGGTCGACGTCGTTGCGCTGGTCGAAGGCCCGCGGCCGGTCGAGGTCGTGCTCGCGCCGGACCCGCGCCTCCTCGTCCTCCGACAGCTCGGTCGTGCCGAGGTCGAGCGGTTCGTCATGCGTCATGGCACCCGCATACCCCGCCGGCGGCGGATCGACGCGCCAGCCGGTCCGACTCCGAGCGCGGCTCACGTCCGGAGCCCGGTCGGGTTCGGGCGCAGCTCGGGTTCGGGCGCGGTCACGCCTGGCCGCGGACGCGGTCGTGGTGGCGGCGGGCCTTGAAGCGGTTGCCGCACGCGGTCATGGAGCACCACTGCCGCCTGCTGGTGCGGGACACGTCCTGGAAGTGAAGGACGCAGTCGGGGTTCGCGCACTTGCGGAGGCGGTCCGGGGTCGCCTCGCGCAGGCGGAGGTAGTCACGCAGGCACGCCCACGCGGCACGCCACGCCGGGTCCGCCACGTCCTCGTGCTCGACCTGCCCGTGCTCGTCCACCGCGAGCCGCACCCGACCGCGGTCCAGCAGGGCGTTGAGGGCGGCGTGGTCGGCCGGGTCCGCGATCACGGCGGCCACCGCGTCCCGCGCCTCGCGCAGCTGTCGGCGCGGCACGGGTCGGCCGGTCGGGAGCTCGCGGTCCGCCAGCCACGCCTCGGTGAGGTCGTCGTGGTCCAGCAGGTCGTAGGCGACGCCGCCCGCCACCCACCGGGTGTTGAGCAGGTCGACGCCGAGGGGTTGGTCCGCGAGCGGGCGCGCGGGCCAACCGCGGGCCGCCAAGGCGGCGGTGACGGCGTCGTCGGCACCGAGCACGGCCCGCACCTCCCCCGCCTAACCGTTCAGAGTCGCTTGACAGGTTAACACGGGCCTGCTTACCTGGGCGTCGTCATCTAACCGTTCAGAACAGTTAAAACGGTTAGGCAGAATCGAACCAGGAGCAGCGGATGACCTCGTACCGATACGCCGACGTCAACGGGCAGCGCGTGTTCTACCGGGAGGCGGGCCACGCCGACGCCCCCGTCCTCGTGCTGCTGCACGGTTTCCCCACGAGCTCGCACATGTTCCGCGAGCTGATCCCCCGCCTCGCCGACCGCTACCGCGTGATCGCCCCGGACCACGTCGGGTTCGGCTGCAGCTCGGCGCCGTCCGTGGACGGGTTCGACTACACCTTCGACGCGCTCACCGACATCACACTCGGACTGCTGGACCACCTCGGCGTCCGCGAGCACGCGCTGTACATCCAGGACTACGGCGCGCCCATCGGGCTCAAGATCGCGTCACGGCAGCCGGAACGGGTCACCGCGATCATCACGCAGTCCGGCAACGCCTACACCGAGGGCTTCACCCCGTTCTGGGAGCCGCTGTTCGCCTACGCCACGAACCCCGGCCCCGACACGGAACCCGCGGTGCGGGCGCTGCTGACGCTCGACGCCACGCGGTGGCAGTACACGCACGGCGTCAAGGACCCGAGCCGGATCAGCCCCGACACCTGGTCCCACGACCAGGCCCTGCTCGACCGGCCCGGCAACGCCGAGGTCCAGTTGGCGCTGTTCCGCGACTACCGCACCAACCTCGACGCCTACCCCGCGTTCCAGCAGTACTTCCGCGACTCGCAGGTGCCGCTGCTCGCGGTGTGGGGGCGGCACGACGAGATCTTCGGCCCGGACGGCGCGCTGGCGTACCGGCGGGACCTGCCCGACGCCGAGATCCACCTCTTGGACACCGGCCACTTCGCGCTGGAGGACAGCCTCGACACCGTCACGGGCTACATCCGGGGCTTCCTCGGGCGCGTCCTCGGCTGAGACCGAAATGGTGTGAGCGCTAACGAAGTGAGACGGAAAAGCGGGTTCTCTTAGGCTGTTAGCGATAACAAATGGCCGCCTTGCTCACCTTCACGCGCTGCGCTACCGTTCGCGAAGCGCCCCGGTCAGCCGGCCCGAACGACCGGAGCCGCGTCACGGTTCTGCTCGCAAGGAGGCGAAGCATGAGTCCGCGCAGGTTCACGTCGCTCGGGTCCACGCCTCACACTTGCCCGCCGTACGCGTCACGGTACCGCCGGCTCCCCGCAATCGACCGGCCGACATCCTCCCCGTCCACTCGGGACACCTCGCGCCGGTTACCACCACGCCAGCCCCGAGAGGTCGAGCGTCGCGGACCACCGGCCACGGCCGGAACCCGTGGGCGCCGGACTTGTCCTATCGGAACGGTCGAGGCCTCCGGCGGCGGCCGCACGCCACCCCCGGTCACCGCACCACGCGGCGGCCGGGGGTGGCGGCCGTCC
>NZ_JBHTLK010000196.1:0-13724 GCF_042678885.1 Saccharothrix hoggarensis | reverse complement strand
GCCCGTGCCCGCCGCCACCGCCGCCGACTCGTCGCGCGTCCGGGTCGCCACGGCGGCGGCGATGCGCGACCTCAGCTCCGGCCAGTTCGCCGGGTCGTGGCGGCTCGGCAGCCCGGCGTCGGCCAGTCCCAGCACCGCCAGCAGCTCGGCGTAGAACTTCTCCTCCAACGCCCCCACGCTGACGAACCGCCCGTCCGCCGCCTCGTACACGTCGTAGAACGGCGCGCCGCCGTCCAGCAGGTTCTCGCCCCGCCCGCCCGTCCACGCGCCCGCCGACGCCATCCCGTGCAGGAACGTGGTCAGCAGCGCCGCACCGTCGACCATGGCGGCGTCCACCACCTGCCCGCGCCCCGACCGCTCCCGCTCGTACAGCGCCGCCAGCACGCCCACGGCCAGCAGCAGCCCGCCGCCACCGAAGTCACCGACGATGTTCAGCGGCACGGTGGGCGGCGCGCCGGCCCGGCCGATCGGCTCCAGCGCGCCCGCCACCGCGATGTAGTTGATGTCGTGCCCGGCGCGGTCGGCCAGCGGGCCGTCCTGGCCCCACCCGGTCATCCGCCCGTAGACCAGCTTCGGGTTGCGGGCCAGGCACTGGGCCGGGCCGATGCCGAGCCGCTCCGTCACGCCCGGCCGGAAGCCCTCGACCAGCACGTCCGACGCGGCGACGAGCCGGAGCACCAGCTCGGCGCCCTCGGGCCGGCGGACGTCCACGCCGATCGACCGCCGCCCGCGCCCCAGCAGCGGCGCCTCGGTGCCGCCGCCGATCCGGTCCACCCGGACCACCGACGCGCCGAGGTCCGCCAGCACCATGCAGCCGAACGGCGCGGGCGCGAGGCCGGCCAGCTCGACGACCTTCAGCCCTTCCAGCGGCCCCGGCACTAGAGCGACCTCGCGATGATTTCCTTCATGATCTCGTTCGTCCCGCCGTAGATCTTCTGCACGCGCGCGTCCGCCCACGCGCGCGCGATGGGGTACTCGGTCATGTACCCGTACCCGCCGAACAGCTGGACGCACTCGTCGACCACCCGGCACAGCCGCTCGGTGGCCCACCACTTCGCCATCGCCGCCGTGGGCACGTCGAGCGCGCCCTTCAGGTGAGCGGCGATGCACTCGTCCACGAACGCCCTGGTCACGCGGGCCTCGGTGGCGCACTCGGCGAGGGTGAACCGGGTGTTCTGGAACTTGATCAGCTCCCGGCCGAACGCCGTGCGGTCCTTCACGTACGCCAGGGTCAGGTCGACGGCCGCCTCGATGCCCGCGATCGACGCCACGGCGATGATCAGGCGTTCCTGCGGGAGCTGCTGCATGAGCTGGATGAAGCCCTGGCCCTCGCCGTCGCCCAGCAGGTTCGCCGCGGGCACGCGCACGTCGTCGAAGAACAGCTCGGCGGTGTCCTGGCCCTTCATGCCGATCTTGTCCAGCACCCGGCCGCGGCGGAAGCCGGGCGCGTCGGCGGTCTCCACGACGACCAGCGAGATGCCCGTGGCGCCCTGGGACGGGTCGGTCTTCGCGACCACGATCACCAGGTCGGCCTGCACGCCGTTGGTGATGAACGTCTTGGAGCCGTTGACCACGTACTCGTCGCCGTCGCGCAGCGCCCGCGTCTTGATGTTCTGGAGGTCGGAGCCGCCGCCGGGCTCGGACATGGCGATCGCGCCGACGAACTCGCCGGACGCGAGCTTCGGCAGCCAGCGGCGCTTCTGCTCCTCGGCGCCGTAGGAGTTGATGTAGTGGGCGACGATCCCGCTGTGCACGCTGTTGCCCCACGCGCTGTCGCCGACGCGCGCCTGCTCCTCCAGCAGCACGGCCTCGTGCGCGAACGTGCCGCCGCCACCGCCGTACTCCTCGGGGATGGACAGGCAGAGCAGGCCGAGCTCACCGGCCTGGTTCCAGAAGTCCCGGTCCACGTGCTTCTGCGCGGCCCAGCGCTCGTGGTGGGGGACCGACTCCCTCTCGAAGAACGTCCGGGCCAGCTTGCGCAGCTGGTCCAGGTCCTCGGTCATCCAGGCGGAACGGCGAGTTGGCATGCCCCAGACGGTCCCACCGACCCGTCGCGCCCGCCATGACCGTGACCGCCGGCGTGGACGTCGATCGTGAGCGCAAATGTCAGGCGTCCCGTAGTCGTCGGGCCGCGGCGGGCGCGCCGGTGGGCCAGACTCGGTGCATGCGATACCGGAGGCTGACCCCTGCCGACTGGCGCACGTGGCGCGACATCCGGCTGACCGCCCTGCGCAGCGACCCCGACGCGTTCGGCTCGACGCTGGCCCGTGAGCAGGAGTACGACGAGGCGAGGTGGCGCGAGCTGATGGCGCCCCGGAACGGGGTGAAGGTGATCGCGGTGGAGACCTCGGGCTCAGGGGCGGCCGAGCCGGTGGCGCTCGTGGCCGGTGTGCCCCACGAGGACGACGCGGAGACGCTCTACCTGTACTCCATGTGGGTCAGGCCCGAGTTCCGCCGCCAGGGCGTCGGCGAGGCGATGGTCGCGAACGTGCTGGCGTGGGCGCGCGAGCACGGGTGGACGCGGGTGGAGCTGCGGGTGTTCCGCGACAACCCCGTCGCCCGGCGGCTGTACGCGCGGCTGGGGTTCGTCGGCGAGGGCGAGGTCATGGACCACCCGCTGAGCTAATAAGTCACCTGCCGCGGTCATGGGCAAGGGCCGGGCGGGTGCCTACCGTTGAGTACATGAGCGAAGCCTTGATCTTCGACGCGGTGCGGACACCGCGTGGCAGGGGGAAGCGCGGTTCGCTGCACAGCGTCAAGCCGATCACCCTGGCGTCCGGGGTGCTGGCGGCGCTGGCGCGGCGCAACGAGCTGGACACCTCGGCGGTGGACGACGTGGTGTTCGGCGTCGTGTCCCCGGTCGGCGAGCAGGGCGCGGACATCGCCCGCACGGCGGTGCTGGCGGCGGGCTGGGACCTGCGGCCGGCGGGCGTGCAGCTCAACCGGTTCTGCGCGTCCGGCCTGGAGTCGGTGAACCTGGCGGCGGCGAAGGTGGCGTCCGGGTTCGAGGACCTGGTGGTGGCCGGCGGCGTCGAGTCGATGTCGCGGGTGCCGATGGGCTCGGACGGCGGCGCGTGGATGGCCGACCCCGAGACCAACATGGCGACGAACTTCGTGCCGCAGGGCGTGAGCGCGGACCTCATCGCCACGCTGGAGGGGTTCACCCGGGAGGACGTCGACGCGTACGCGCTGCGCTCGCAGCAGCGGGCGACGCTGGCGCGGGACAAGGGCTACTTCGACCGGTCGCTGGTGGCCGTGGTCGACCAGAACGGCTCGGTCGTGCTCGACCACGACGAGGCGATCCGCCCGGAGACCACGATGGAGGCGCTGGCCGGGCTCAAGCCGAGCTTCGCGTTCCACGGCGACCTGGGCTTCGACGCCGTCGCCATCGACCGGTACCCGACGGTGGAGCGCATCCACCACGTCCACACGCCGGGCAACTCGTCGCAGATCGTGGACGGCGCGGCGGCGATGCTCATCGGCAACGCCCGCACCGGCCGGGAGCTCGGCCTCACCCCCCGCGCGCGGATCATCGCGACGGCGGTCGTCGGCTCGGAGCCCACGATCATGCTGACCGGTCCCGCGCCGGCCGCGCGCAAGGCGCTGGACAAGGCCCGGCTCACGGTCGAGGACATCGACCTGTTCGAGATCAACGAGGCGTTCTCGTCGGTGGTGCTGAAGTTCCAGCGCGAGCTGGACCTGCCCGACGAGAAGGTCAACGTCAACGGCGGCGCGATCGCGATGGGCCACCCGCTCGGGGCGACCGGCTGCATGATCCTCGGCACCCTGCTCGACGAGCTGGAGCGCCGGGACCTGCGCCGGGGTCTGGCCACGCTGTGCGTGGGCGGCGGCATGGGCATCGCGACGATCATCGAGAGGGTCTGATGGCTATCCACTTCGAGCGGGACGACGACGGGATCGTCACCCTCACGATGGACATGTCGGGCTCGGCGAACGTGATGAACGCCGAGTACCACCAGGCCATGGGCGCGGCGGTCGCCCGCCTGGAGTCGGTCAAGGACGACATCGCGGGCGTCGTGCTGACGTCGGCGAAGAAGACGTTCTTCGCGGGCGGCGACCTCAACCTGCTGATCACGATCACGCCGGAGAACGCGGCCGAGGCGCTCGGGTTCCTGGAGGACGTCAAGGGCCAGTTGCGGCGGCTGGAGCTGCTGGGGAAGCCGGTCGTCGCGGCCATCAACGGCAGCGCGCTGGGCGGCGGCTTCGAGATCGCGCTGGCCTGCCACCACCGGGTGGCGCTGGACGACGACCGGATCAGGATCGGCCTGCCGGAGGCGACGCTGGGCCTGCTGCCCGGCGGTGGCGGCGTGACGCGGGTGGTGCGCCTGCTGGGCGTGCAGCCCGCGTTGCCGCTGCTCATGGAGGGCAAGCAGCTGCGCCCGGCGCGCGCTCTGCAGGCGGGCCTGGTGCACGAGCTGGCGTCCTCCCGCGACGAGCTGATCGCCAAGGCGCGCGCGTGGATCAAGGAGAACCCCGCGCCGCAGCAGCCGTGGGACAGGCCCGGGTACGCCGTGCCGGACGTGCGGGTCGGCGACCCCAACCTGTACGGGCTGCTCGCCGCCGCGCCCGCCGTGCTGCGCAAGAAGACGCACGGCGTGTACCCGGCGCCGGAGAAGATCCTGGCCGCCGCCGTCGAGGGCGCCCTGGTGGACTTCGACACGGCGCTCGCCGTCGAGGGGCGCTACTTCGTCGAGCTGGCCGCGGGCCAGGTGTCCAAGAACATGATCAACACGTTCTGGTTCCAGCTCAACGAGATCAACGCGGGCGGGTCGCGGCCGGACGGCGTGGCGCGCTCGAAGGTCGCCAAGGTCGGGGTGCTGGGCGCGGGCATGATGGGCGCGGGCATCGCCGAGGTCAGCGCCAAGGCCGGCATCGAGGTCGTGCTGAAGGACGTGACGCTGGACGCGGCCAAGCGCGGCGCCGGCGACACGCCGGGCATCACGCCCACCGACTCGGACGCCGACCTGGCGGGCTGCGACCTCGTCATCGAGGCGGTCTTCGAGAACCGCGAGCTGAAGAACCGGGTGCTGCCCGCCGCCGAGGCGAACGCGCTGCCGGACGCGGTGATCGCGTCCAACACGTCGACGCTGCCGATCACCGGCCTGGCGGCCGCGGTGCCGGACCCGACGAGGTTCATCGGCCTGCACTTCTTCTCGCCGGTGCCGAAGATGCGGTTGGTGGAGATCATCCGCGGCGAGAAGACGTCGGACGAGACGCTGGCGCGGGCGTTCGACTACGTGCTGCAGATCGGCAAGACCCCGATCGTGGTCAACGACAGCCGCGGCTTCTACACGTCGCGGACGTTCGGCACGTACGTCACCGAGGCCGTGTCGATGGTGGCGGAGGGCGTGTCGCCCGCGCTGATCGAGAACGTGGCCAAGCGCGCGGGCATGGCCGTCGGGCCGCTGGCCGTGTCGGACGAGGTGACGCTGACGCTGCAGCTGAAGATCCGGGACCAGACGCTCGCCGACGACCCGACGGTCGCGGGCGCGCTGGGCGACCACCCGGCGTTCGCGGTGCTGGAGGAGCTGGTCGCCGAGGGCCGCACGGGCAAGGCGGGCGGCGCGGGGTTCTACGAGTACCCGGAGGGCGGCCGGAAGTTCCTGTGGCCGGGCCTGGCCCGGTACGCGCGGGCCGACGCGGGCGTCACCGAGCGGGACGTCGAGGACCGGTTGCTGTTCATCCAGTCGCTGGAGACCCTGCGGTGCCTGGACGAGGGCGTGCTGACGTCGGTCGGCGACGCGAACGTGGGCAGCGTGTTCGGGTTCGGCTTCGCGCCGTGGAGCGGCGGCACGGTGCAGTTCGTGAACTCGTACGGGCTCGGCGCGTTCGTGGAGCGGGCCGACTACCTGGCCGACACCTACGGCGAGCGGTTCCGCCCGCCGACGTCGCTGCGCGAGCGCGCCGCGCGGGGCGAGAAGTTCTGACGGCGGTGCGGCGAGGCCCCGGGGTTCGGTGAACCCCGGGGCCTCGCCGGTCGGATCAGGCGGTGGCGCGACCCCGTTCGGGCAGGGCCGTCGTCACCTCGGCGCGTTGCGCCACGCCGTTCACGGTCACCGCGACCGTCACCCGGCCCGGCCGCAACGCGGTGAGCGCGCCCGTCTCCGGGTCGAGCCACGCGACGTGCCACGGCCGCACCCCGGACTCCGCGCCGACGTGCACGTCGAGCGACGCGGACCAGTCGGCGCTCACCGGGTAGGCCACCGGCACCCGCCGGCCCGCCTGGGTGACCGTCGCCGTGACGGCGCCGGGCGAGCCGATCCGCACCACCGGCGGCACGTCGAGCGCCAACCCGTCGACGTGGGGCCGGATCTCGGCGGCGAGCCAGTCGTCACCGGCCGCCGGGTCGACGCCGAGCATGGTCCAGCCGGTGAACCCGCCGCGGCCGGCCGACCCCGCGGGCGCCTTGCCCGAGTTGCCGTTGACCAGGTACGGCACGCCGTCCACCCGCGAGGCGTGGAACAGGCCCACGTGCGCGCCGATGAACGCCGCGCCCTTGCCGGTGGCGCGGCGGAAGCCCGACAGCCAGTCCTCGACCACGTCGGCCTCCAGCCGGTCCGACAGCTGACTTCCCTTGGTCGGCGTCGGGTCGCGCGGCGGGTGGTGCTCCATCACGACGACCGAGTGCACGGACCCGTGGTCCCGCAACGCTTCCCGCAGCATCACGGCCTGGTCGAACCCGCCGCCGCGCAGCGTGCCGGTGGACGAGTCGAGCAGCACGAACCGGGTGCCCTTGTGGTCGAAGACCCGGTTGGTGGCGCCGAACTCGCGGCGGAAGTTCTCGATCGTGCCCGGACCCATGATCTCGTGGTTGCCCGGCACGTAGTACCAGGGCAGCTCGTCGCCCAGCTCCTCGGTGAGGACGCGGCGGGCCAGCGCCAGGTCCGCGGGCGACGCCTCGTCGACGAAGTCGCCGTTGACGACGAGGAAGTCCGGCCGCTGCGCCTTGATCTCGCGCAACGTCCGCCGGGCCGCCCGGACCAGGTCGCTGTCCGGGTTGCGGGCGACGAACTGGGCGTCGGACATCACCGCGAACCGCCACGGCCGGTCGGCCACCGTGCCGTCGCGCACGACCAGCCGGTCCTCGGTCTCCTCGGCCTCGGGCAGCTCCACGGCGGGCGGCACCTTGGCCACGATGTCGTCCACCAGCACCTCGCCCGTGTACTGGCGGTCGGCCTTGGTCTCGATCGTGTAGAACCGGTTGACCTTCAACGGGAACGCGAGGCCGCTCGGCACCGGCACTTCGAGGTACCGCCAGCCCGTCCACGTGATGTACGGGCCGTACAGCGACCGGCTCAGCCCCGACCCGTCCGTGACGGTGAACGCCGTCCACTCGCCGCGGCCGTGCCCGTAGACCCACGCGCCCAGCGCCAGCGGCTGGCCCTCGACCTCGATCGGCCGCGGCGGGATCGCGTACGCGGTGCGGGTGCCGGTGGACTTCGAGAAGTCGTACGTCATGCGCAGCCCGGCGCCGGTGCGGCCCTCGGCGACCGGGGCCACCGAGCCGGAGCCGCGGGCCGAGCCGAACGTCCACGACGCGCCGTCGTCGAACCCGGCGATCAACCGCTCCTCCAGGCCCACGGTCACCGGGACGCGCACCACGTGCGACCCGACGCGGGCCACGACGGTGGTGGAGCCGGGGCGCAGGGCGGTGACGCGCAGCGCGCCGTCCTCCCCCGCCGCGATGTCGACCACCGAGCGGTCGTACTCCAGCGCCACGTCGGCGGGCTCGACCGGCGCGGTGAAGCCGTCGCCGTCCCGCCCGACCACGCCGAACCCGCTCGTGCCGCCGATCTCGGGGAGGCTGAGCCGGGACGTCGTCGCGGACAGCCCGGCCAGCTCGCCGAGGACGGTCAGCCCGATCTCCCCCGCCACGCCGCCACGCCGTGCCACGGCGGTCGTCGTGCCGGTCCGCTCGGCGCGGAACACGCCGTCGTCGTCGACGCGGCCGACGTTCGCGGGGTGGGTCTGCCACTGGTGCGCGTCCTCGCCCACCGGGCCGTACGTCTCGTCGTGCCCCTGGGCCACCAGGCGGCGGGTGAGGCCGGGGAACACCCGCTCGGGGTGGCCGCCCGGCACGGTGTCCGCACCGGGCGCGGACCGCGGGTCGATCGCCGTGCGCACCCAGAAGCCGGTCAGGTCGCCGCTGCCCTCCGGGGCGTACAGCGCGAGACCGTTGGGCACCAGGCGTTCCCCGCCGTCGGACGGCTTGTTCTCCACGTCCACCGACTCGGCGCCCGGCGTGCGGGCGACCAGCGTGGACGAGCCGCCGCCGTCGAGGTTGAGCGCGTTGTGCGCGCCCATCTCCTTCAGGATCGCGGCGACGTCCTTGAGGTTGAGCCCGAGCAGGTACGGCGCCTGCCGACCGTCCACGGTGAGCAGGTACATCTTCTTGCCGTCCGCGGAGAAGCCGACGGCCGTGCGCGGGTGCAGCGGGTCGTCCGGCGCGACGACCACGCCGTCCTTGATCAGCAGCTGGTTGCCGCCGATGGCCGCGCGCAGGGCGCTGCCGTCGTCGGCCTTCGTGGTGTGCCGCACGGTGATCCGCTCGCCGACGGCGAGCCTGGCCAGCGCGTCGGCGCCCGCCTCCCGGCCGACGAGGACGTAGCCGTCGGCGGGGATCGGGTCGTCGCCCGCCCGCCCGCGCAGCTCCGCCACGACGTCGCCGCGCACGACGACCTCGGTGACGCGGGGCGCGCCGGTCACCGCACGCGCCCGGCTGTACGAACCCCACACCGGGTCGAACACGCCGACGCCGCCCGCCTGCACGGAGGCGCTGTTGAGCTGCGCCAACGGGATCGTGGAGCCGTCCGCGCGGACCACCGAGCCCTCGAAGAACACCTCCATGACCCGGCCGACGCCCGCCGCGTCGAGGCCTACCGCGCGCCGGTGCCCGGCGACGGGCGACTTGACCGTGCGGCCGTCCTGGACGCCGACGCCGAGCGGGGCGTTCGAGTTGTTGATGTCGAAGAAGTCGCCGTTCACGGCGGCCACCGCGCGGGTGCGGTTGGCCTGCGCGGACAGCGGCTCGGCCGCGCTGACGTGGCCGGGGTGCAGGTAGTCCACCCGCGTGCCGGAGGTGAGGTCGACGGTGAGGGCGTCGCCGCGGATCCACCCGCCCGCGCCGCCCGGCTCGTACCAGTCGAAGGAGTCGAGGGAGACGCCCGGCGCGACCGGTCTGGTGGTGCGGGCCGTCTCGATGCGGCGCGCGGGGTCGACGGCGGGCGCGACGGCGACGCCGGGCAGGTCGACGACGTCAGGGGGTGGCTGGGCGGCCGCGCCGGGTGGCGCGGCGTGGGCGACCGGGGTCAGGGACTGGGCCACCGGCGCCAGGGCGAGCACCAGGACCGCGGCGAGGGCGCGCGGACGGAGGCGTGGGGACACGGGGACTCCCGCAGGGGGTTGGCGGAAATTTACACAACGTCAGTCCACCGTGTTGGACTTTCGCCGGACACGGCCGTTCGGACGCAGTTGCCGGCGTGAACGGCCGACGACGTCAGCTTGCGGTCCCGCTCCGGTACGTACCAGGGCTGCTGCCCGTCCACCGCTTGAACGCCCGGTGAAATGCGCTCGCCTCGGAGAACCCGAGCCGCAGCGCCAGTTCCTCCACCGACTCCCCGCCCCGGACCAGGCTCGCCACCGCCTGGTCCCGCAGCAGCTGCTCCCGCACCTCGCGGAACGACGTGCCCTCGGCGGCGAGCTTGCGCCGCAACGTCGGCGCGCTCACCCCGAGCCGCGCGGCGACGTTCTCCAGCCCCACGACGCCGCTCCCGAGCATCCGCCGCACCTGGCTGGACGCGTCCGCGCCGTAGTCGCGCCGGGACAGCAGCTCGGCGGGCGAGTTCCGCAGGAACCGCCGCAGCGCGGCCTCGTCCTGCACCACCGGCATCCGCAGGAACCGGCTGTCGAACGCCAACGTCGTCGTGGGCGCGGAGAACCGCAGGGGCGCGCCGAAGATCAGGTGGTACTCCGCGCCGTGCGGCGGCTCCGGGTAGGCCAGGTCGACCCCGCGCAACGGGATGCGCCGGCCGATCAGCCAGGACGAGAACCGGTGCCACAGCACCAGCAGCGACTCCACCAGGAACCGGTCCGGGTCGTCGAGGCCCGCCGCGGCCAGCGTGAACGACGCGACGCCGTCCCGCTCGGCCAGCGCCATCGCGGGCCGCACGTCGAACAGCGCGTAGAACGCGAGGCCGCGCCGCAGGGCGTCCTCCAGCGTGGCGCAGTGCACGGCGAGCAGGCACATGGTCGGGAACGTGCCCCGCTTGCTCGGCTGCGGTGCCAGGCCCAGGAACTCGTCGTCCAGCACTTCCCACAGCGTCTGGACGAGCTTCGTGTACTGGGCGGGCGTCACCCTGGCGCGCTCGTCGACGAGCAGGGCCTCGCCGATGCCGGCCGGCGCGAGGAGGTCCGCGACGTCGTGACCACGCCGCACGGCGCCCCGCAGCGCGGCCGTGACGTAGTGGATGGCGATGGTCCGGGTGAGCATCGCCCCCAGTGTGCATCAGGGCCGTGAGCGGCGGCGCGGTGTGGGGAGAGAGAGGCTTACCGCGCCGCCGCCACGGTGGCCCACCCCAGTGAGCCGGCTCCTCATCGGTGGGGCATCCGCCCGCCCACCAACGAGGGACGTTGTGGCACCCATCACTTTAGGTGGTCTAGACCAGATACGTCAATACGGTGAAAAGGCGCTACGTGGCCCAGACCACTGCCCCCGGTGTTTCCCCGACGTGTCAGCCCTGTTCCAGCGGCGCTACGCCGAAGCCCTCCGAAAACCTCTCGCACCAGATCACGACGCTGCGGACGCCCGAGAGATCCGTGCCGGCGGGCACCTCGTAGACCTGGTTGCCGCGGTTCGCCTTCAACTTCCCCAGGTTCGTGAAACCGGAGCCGAACACCGCTTCGGCCGAATCCGCGGGGTGCCCCGAGAGGTACACGTAGAGGTCCGGCCCGTCGCTCGTGTCCAACGCCTCGAACTGGACGGCGTGGCCGCCGCCGGGCAGCCGGACCAGCGTGGCGCTGCCCGTCGTCGTGTAGTCGAGCGAGCGGAACGGCCCCGCCGCCAGCGCGACCGGCCCCGCGGGCGTCGTCGTGGCGACCGGCGCCGACGGCGCGGCCGACCCGGATCGTTCCGCCGACGGCAGCGGACCGGTCGAGACCGGCACCAGCAGCGCCTCGTCGGCCGTCCGGTCGGTGACCAGCCGCCACGGCTGGAACAGCCACAGCCCGATCGCCAGCGCCACCACCAGCACCGACGCAACCCCGACCACCACTACCCGCTTGGACATCGCCACGCCCTCCGAAGTCGTCCCGTACGCGTCAACCCTGGCGAACCGAAGACCCTCCGGCGGGCGAAACCTCATTACGAAGTTCTGACGGCTCCCGCGGACGTTGTTAGGGTCGCCACGTGGGTGAACGGGTCGGGCTGGTGATCGTGTGCGCGCTCATGCTGGGCTGCGCCGCGTTCGGGCCGTTCCCGCACCCCGTGCCGCTGCTGTTCGCGATCGCCGCCGTCGGCGCGGCCAACGCCGCGTTCCCGCTGATGCGCACGTTCGGGTCCGCCCTGCTCGGCGGGGTCGCCGCGACCAGCGTCGGGCTGGCCTCCGTGCCCTTCGTGACGTGCTCCGCGGAGCGGTTCACCGAGGTTTTCACCTGCACGGGTGACGCACCCACCTGGCACATGACCGGCGCGGTGCTCGTCGCCGGGCTGTCCGGGGCGGGCCTGGTCCTGGCGCGCTCGTGGGGCGCGGCGGAGGTCGAGCGGCGAGTGGCCGCCCTGGAGTCCCGGTGGGATCGCGAGTGACGGTGACGTGGCGGCAGGTGGCGGCGTGGCGCACCCGCAGGCACAGTTTGGACGTCCGCAGGCCCGCGGCGGAGGCGCTCGACGTGGTGTCCGAGCTGTGCGGGCTGCACGCCCAGCTCATGTCGTCGGCCGCGGCGACGTTGCGCGCGCGGGTGGACGGGCTGGACGAGGACGCCGTCGAGAAGGCCCTGTGGACCGACCGCACGCTGGTCAAGACGTGGTCGATGCGCGGCACCCTGCACCTGCTGCCGGCCGACGGGTACCCGCTGTGGCAGGCCGCGTTCGCCACCTACCGGCACTACCTGAAGCCGGTGTGGCTGCGCGGGTTCAAGATCACCGCCGAGGAGCTGTCCGCGCTGGTGGAGGCCGTGGGCGAGGTGCTGGAGGACCGGCTGCTGACCCGTGCCGAGCTGGCCGACGCGGTCGCCGCGAGGACGTCCGCGCACCTCGGGGGGAAGCTGCGCGAGAGCTGGGGCGCGTACCTGAAGCCGGCGTCGTTCCAGGGCAGGCTGGTGTTCGGGCCCGGCGAGGGCCAGTACGTCCGGTTCACCAGCCCGCGGACGTGGCTCGGCCTCGACGGCGCGGACGTGCCGGCCGACCCGGTCGGGGAGGTCGCGCTCCGGTGGCTGGCCCGGCAGGGCCCGGCGACCAGGGAGGACTTCGCGCGCTGGTGGGGCGTGAGCCCGGCCGAGGGCGGCCGCGTGCTGAAGGCGCTGGGCGACCGGGTCGAGCCCGTGGACGTCGAGGGCGAGTCGTGCTGGGCGCGGGCGCAGGACGTCGCCGGGCTGCGCGAGGCGGAGCCGGTGCGGACCGTGCGGCTGCTGCCGGCGTTCGACCAGTACGTCGTGGCCGCCACCCGGCACGCCCACCACTTCCTCGACGGGGGGACGCCTGACCGGGTGTACCGACCCCAGGGATGGTTATCCCCCGTGGTCATGGTGGACGGGATGATGGCCGGGGTGTGGTCCCGGGAGCGGAAGGGGGCGAAGGTGTGCGTCACCGTCGAGC
The DNA here is from genome assembly GCF_042678885.1 of Saccharothrix hoggarensis. Taxonomy (GTDB): domain Bacteria; phylum Actinomycetota; class Actinomycetes; order Mycobacteriales; family Pseudonocardiaceae; genus Actinosynnema; species Actinosynnema hoggarensis. Next base: position 895 of record NZ_JBHTLK010000196.1, on the reverse strand, counting down.
CGTTCCGCTCGTTGTCGGCGGGGGCGCGGAAAGCCGTGCTCGACGAGGTGCGCCGGGTGGCCGGGGCCGCCGAGGTGCACTGGGCCGGGTAGGACCGGCCGAAGGGCGGTACTGTTTCCACCGCTCACCGTTGCGCCACAAGTACGTTCTGTTAGGAGGCATGCTGTGCGGGTGCTGTGGGCCACGTGCGGCTTGGCCGTCGCGGCGTCGGCGCTGACGGGTGTCCTCATCGGGGTGTACCTCGACGGGGTGAACGACCAGCAGCAGGCCGACACCCCGGCCTCGACGTGGATCACCGGCAGGCCGTCCACCAGCAGTTCCACCACGACGTCGATCGTCGTGAGCACGGACGCGGTGACGTCGCCGACCGGCGCGAAGACCACGGTCAAGACGACCACCACGACGACCACGACGAGCGCGCCGCCGCCCCCGCCGCCGCAGACCACCGAGGCGCCGCCGGCCGCGACGACCACCACGACCCGGACGCGGGACAGCGAGTGGCCGTGCAGCCCGCTCAACCTGTTCCCGCCGCCGCACTGCGACGACTGACGCCCGGCGGGCTCAACACCACCGAAACGCCCACGTCCCCGCGTGGCAACGTGCGGCGGGCAGCCTGGGTCGCATGGACACCACACCGAAGACCTGGCGGCTGCGCGTCGAGCTGGACGACAGTCCCGGCGCCTTGGCGCGGATGACCATCCGGCTCGCGGAGCGGGACTGCAACGTGCTGGCGCTGTCCGTCATCCCCGTGCCGGGCGGCGTGCTGGACGAGCTGGTGGTCCGCGCCGCGCCCGGCCTGCTGCCCGCGGACCTGGTGGCCGCGGTGCGCGCGGAGGGCGGCCGGTGCGTCGGCATCACGGCGGCCGACGTGCGGGACCTGGTGGACGCGCCGACC
>NZ_JBHTLK010000195.1:0-13752 GCF_042678885.1 Saccharothrix hoggarensis | reverse complement strand
CGGTCGCGCCCGTCCTCGCCCCCGGCGAGGCGCCCGAGCACGGGCACAACGTGCGGCGGGGGACGTTCGTCGAGGTGGCGGGCGTGCCCCAACCCGCGCCCGCGCCCCGGTTCGAGCGCACGCCTCCGACCACCCCGAGCCCGCCGCCCACGGTCGGTGCGGACACGGACGCGGTGCTGGGCGAGCTGGGGCTGGGCGCGGAGGAGATCGCGGACCTGCGCGCGGCGGGCGTGGTCGGCTGAGCCGTCGTGCCCGGTGAGCCCCTGCGGCCCGGACCGCGGGGCGTGGTGTGGTTGGGGGATGAGCGCTGGTGCCCGGCCTGCGCGCGGCGGGGTGGGCGGTTGAGCCGCCAGGTCCGGTGAGCCCCTGGCGCATGGCCGGCGGGCGCGGCGATCCCGTGGGCGAGTGGTGCGGCGTCGACGGCGGCGTCAGCCTGGGCGCGGCGGGCGCGTGGGCGGAGCCGTCGTGTCCGGTGCGCGGGGCGCTTCGGGGAGTGCTTCGGCACCCGGTGAGCGGCGGCCGTGAAAAGGGCGCGGGAATTCACCTGAAGAGATACCGGAATAGGTGGCAGCCGTCATCGGCCTTTGTCACGCTCAGTGCGTGCGTCGGCGCGATCAGGTGATGGGCTGCGGAGAACTGACGATGCGGCTGTACCTCGTGTCCGTGCCAGGGGGGTGGGCGAGTGGCCCGTACCTTGGTGATCGGCTGGACCACTGGTCCCCTTGATCGTCCGTTCGGGTGACACCAGGCACGCCTCAGGCGTGATCCAGTGGTGGTTGCTACCACCGGTCGAGCGATCACGGCGGGTTCGGCCCTCATCATCCGGGTGAATGGGGGACGATGACGGGTGACTCGACCGGAGCGGCGCCTCGCCGCCCAGGCCCTGTGATACGGACGGAGACCGATCAGTGAACGTCAAGAAGGTGGTGACGCTGGCGGCGGTCGCGCTGGTGCTGTTCCTCCTGATCACCGAGCCCGACCAGTCCGCCGAGGCGGTGAAGACCGCGTTGGGCTGGCTCCGGTCCGGCGCCGAGTCGATCATCACCTTCGTTCGCAGCCTCTTCGCCTAGCGGACCCGACGAAGTCCGCTCAATGCGGTCACGATCGGTGACGGTGAGTCGCCATCGTTGCACCGTACGGGTGGAATGAGGGCTATAACGCCCTGGTAACAGGGTTTTTGACAAACCAGGGTCTAGCGGTTGTCGGTACCCGCTAATACGGTGCGCTGCATTGGCTGATCTTCGACCGACGAGGAGGCAGAATGGTCGAGGACTCCGGAGTCGACGAGCTGCTGCGGCAGTGGGCGGCTGAGCGCTCGGACGACGCCGAGCTGCAGGAGGTGAACCGGATCAAGGACGCGTGGCTCGCGGAAGCGCCGCCGTCCGCGCCGGGCATCCCGGTGCAGCGGGCGAACGGCGGGCCTCGCGGACTGGTGAAGGTCGAGTCCGCCGACCCGGCGTACGTGGCGGCGATGCGGAAGCGGGCGCCCGAGGTGCCCGAGGCCCTGCTCGCCGCGGCCGCCAGCTACTGGCAGCTGGTCGGCGACCTGTCCGAGGCGGAGCAGTGGTGGGACGCGGGCATCAGCCCGCTGGACCAGCGCGCTCTGGACTACCGGGCGGCCGGGCTCACGCCCGCCGACCTCGGTCGTCGCCTCGGCCCGATGACGGTGCTCCAGCACCTGCGTCGGGGCAGCGCGGCGGCCTGGTGCGTGGCCAGGCTGCAGAGGCAACGCCGGGACGGCGTGGCTTAGTCGGATCGAGTCGGGGCGGGCTCCTGCGCGGTACGGGAGCCCACAACCTGTGAGGGGCGGGCTCCTGTCCGGGAGCCCCAGCCCCGGGCGAAGTACTCTTGAGGCGTGCGAGGCCTCATCACTCCCCAGCGGCTGGCCATCGCGGCCGCCTGCCTGGTCTCGCTCGTCGTGTGCTGCGGCCTCGCCTACTGGCAGTGGGAGCGGTTCTCGCAGGCGGGCGGCACGTTCCAGAACCTCGGCTACGTCTTCCAGTGGCCCCTCTTCGGCCTCTTCCCGGCGTTCATGGTGTGGCGCATGCGCAAGCTGGACGCCCGCCGCAAGGCGGACGAAGCCGCCGCGGCCGCCCAGACCTCCGAGTCGACCGGGTCGACCGACGCCGCCGACGGGGACGCGTCGCCGTCCCCCGCGGAGCCGGTGGCCGCGCCCTCGCGGCCGGTCGTTACCGTTGAGCCCGTCAGAGCACCCGCGCACGACGACGAGGACGACGAGCTCGCGGCCTACAACCGCATGCTCGCGGCACTCCACGCGCGGGACCAGCGGTGAGGTGAGGTAGGGCGATGAGCGGCGCGTTGACCAGGTTCCGGTTCATGGCGTACGTGGTCGGTGTGGGCCTGCTGCTCCTCGTGGTCGCGATGATCGCCAAGTACGCGGGCGGCAACGAGGGCATGATGCAGGTCGTCGGCCCCGTGCACGGCTTCCTCTACGCCGTCTACCTGGTGCTGACCGTCGACCTGGCGCTCAAGGCCCGCTGGTCGATCAAGGGCACGGCCCTGGTGCTGCTCGCGGGCACGATCCCGTTCGTGTCGTTCTACGCCGAGCGCAAGGTGGTCGAGAGCGTCCGGGCCGAGAAGAGCCTGTGAGGCGGGTTGACCGGCCGACCGGGCACGCCTAGCGTCTGGCGGTACCAACTGAACACGGCCGTCGATGTCGCGCGGGAGAGTCCCCGAACGGGGCGCCGAAGGAGCAACTCCTCCCCGGAATCTCTCAGGCACAGCTACCGCCCGACGAAGGCAACTCTGGAAAGCAGGCGCGCAGCCGGCGCGCCTCGCCCACGGTGCAAGCCGCCCTCGCGCGGTGAAGCTCTCAGGCTCATGACAGAGGGGGAGGCTCGCTCTCGACGAGGAGTCTCCGATGGACCGTGTCATCCTTCGTACGTGTCAGCCGACCCGACCGGTCGGTTCTGCCGGCATGTCCGCACCCAGGGAGGACCCCGCCTGATGGAAAGCCGCCGCACGCCCCTGCACGCCGAGCACGAGGCGCTGGGCGCCATGTTCACCGACTTCGCGGGCTGGCGGATGCCGCTGCGCTACGACAGCGAGCTGGCCGAGCACCACGCGGTGCGCACGTCGGCGGGCCTGTTCGACCTGACCCACATGGGTGAGATCGTGCTCACCGGCCCCGAGGCGGGCGCCGCGCTGGACCACGCGCTGGTCGGCCACGCGTCCGCGATCGGCGTCGGCCGCGCCCGCTACACGATGATCTGCGAGGCCGACGGCGGGGTGATCGACGACCTGATCGTGTACCGGACGGGTGACGTCGAGTACCTGGTCGTGGCGAACGCGTCCAACGCCGCCGTGGTGCACGAGGCGCTGGTCGAGCGGGCCGAGGGCTTCGACGCCGTCGTCGCGGACCGGTCGACCGACTACGCCCTGCTCGCCGTGCAGGGGCCGAAGGCGACGGAGATCCTGGCCGGCCTCACCCCCACCGACCTCGCCACGGTGAAGTACTACGCGTCGTACCCGACCGAGGTCGCGGGCAAGCCGGTGCTGCTCGCCCGCACCGGCTACACCGGCGAGGACGGCTTCGAGCTGTTCGTCGCCCCGGACGACGCCGCGCACGTCTGGCAGGCGCTGCTGGAGGCCGGCGCGCCGCACGACCTCAAGCCCGCGGGCCTCGGCTGCCGCGACACGCTCCGGCTGGAGGCCGGCATGCCGCTGTACGGCAACGAGCTCGGCCGGGACCGCACGCCGTTCCACGCGAACCTGGGCCGGGTGGTGAAGCTCGACAAGCCGGGCGACTTCGTCGGCCGCGACGCCCTGGCCGCCGTGGCGGAGAAGGGCGTGGAGAGCAAGCTCGTCGGCCTGCGGACGGCGTCGCGCCGCGCGCCCCGGCACGGCTACCCGGTGCTGGACGCGTCGGGCACGCCGATCGGCGAGGTCACCAGCGGCGCGCTGTCACCGACCCTCGGGTACTCCGTGGCCATGGCGTACGTGGCCGTCGGCGACACTGAACCGGGCACCGCGCTGTCGGTGGACGTCCGGGGCAAGCACGAGCCGGTCGAAGTCGTCGCACTGCCGTTCTACAAGCGAACCAGCTAAGGGAGAGACCCACACATGTCCGAGCACTTCAACACCTCCCTCGCGGAGTTCGACCCGGAGGTCGCGGACGCCGTCGCCGCCGAGCTGCGCCGGCAGCAGAGCACGCTGGAGATGATCGCCTCCGAGAACTTCACGCCGGTGTCGGTGCTGGAGGCGCAGGGCTCGGTGCTGACCAACAAGTACGCCGAGGGCTACCCGGGCCGGCGCTACTACGGCGGCTGCGAGAACGTCGACGTCATCGAGCGGCTGGCGATCGAGCGGGTCAAGGCGCTGTTCGGGGCGGGCTTCGCCAACGTGCAGCCGCACTCGGGCGCGCAGGCCAACGCGTGCGCGATGTTCGCCCTGCTCCAGCCGGGCGACACGATCCTGGGCCTCGACCTCGCGCACGGCGGGCACCTCACCCACGGCATGCGGATCAACTTCTCCGGCAAGCTCTACAACGTGGTGCCCTACCACGTGGCGGAGTCCGACGGCCGGGTCGACATGGCCGAGGTGGAGCGGCTGGCGGCCGAGCACAAGCCGAAGCTGATCGTGGCGGGCTGGTCGGCGTACCCGCGGCAGCTGGACTTCGCGGAGTTCCGCCGGATCGCCGACTCGGTCGGCGCGTACCTGATGGTGGACATGGCGCACTTCGCCGGCCTGGTGGCGGCGGGCCTGCACCCGAGCCCGGTGCCGCACGCGCACGTCGTGACGACGACCACGCACAAGACCCTCGGCGGTCCGCGCGGCGGCGTCATCCTGACCAACGAGGCCGACCTCGCCAAGAAGATCAACTCGGCGGTGTTCCCCGGTCAGCAGGGCGGTCCGCTGGAGCACGTGATCGCGGGCAAGGCGGTGGCGTTCAAGCACGCCGCGTCGCCCGAGTTCGCCGACCGCCAGCGCCGCACGGTCGAGGGCGCGAAGATCCTCGCCGAGCGCCTGTCGCGGCCCGACGCGGCGGCGGCCGGTGTGAAGGTGCTCACCGGCGGCACGGACGTGCACCTCGTGCTGGTCGACCTGGTGGCGTCCGAACTGGACGGCAAGCAGGCCGAGGACCGGCTGCACGAGGTGGGGATCACGGTCAACCGCAACGCGGTGCCGAACGACCCGCGTCCGCCGATGGTGACGTCCGGCCTGCGGATCGGCACGCCGGCGCTGGCCACGCGCGGCTTCGGGGCGGCGGACTTCGCCGAGGTGGCGGACGTCATCGCGGCGGCGCTGCAGCCGTCGCCGGACCTCGCCGAGCTGCGGGCGCGCGTCGACGTGCTGGCGGCGAAGCACCCGCTCTACCCGAACGTGTGAAACGCGCCACGAAATAGGCGCGCCTCGCGGGAGGTTGTCCCGTGCGCAAGCCGCGCACGGGACAACCGAAAGAGGCATCATGACCGCGACGCTCGACACGTTGGCGCTGCCGCACGAAGCGCAGGACCTGCTGTTCCGCGAGGCGCGCACGGCCAACGCGTTCACCGCCGAGCCGGTGACCGACGAGCAGCTCCGCGAGGTGTACGAGCTCGTCAAGTGGGGCCCGACCGCGATGAACAGCCAGCCGCTGCGCGTGGTGTTCGTCCGCGGCGAGGACGCCAAGGCCCGCCTCGCGCCGCACATGTCGCAGGGCAACCGGGCCAAGACGCTGGCCGCGCCGGTGACCGCGATCCTGGCCGCCGACACCGACTTCCACGAGCACCTCGCCCGGACGTTCCCGCACTACCCCGGCGCCAAGGACGTGTTCGCGGACGACGCCCGGCGCGCCGAGGCGGCGAAGACGAGCGCCCTGCTCCAGGCGGGCTACTTCATCGTCGGCGTCCGCGCGGCCGGTCTCGCCGCGGGCCCGATGAGCGGCTTCGACGCCGAGGGCGTGCGCCGCGAGTTCTTCGACGGCACCCACCAGCTGCCGCTGATCGTGGTCAACATCGGCCACCCGGACCACTCCGGCACGCACCCGCGCAACGTCCGGCTGGACTACGACGAGGTCGTCCGCGTCCTCTGAGGCCCGGTTCCCGCTGTGCGACGCCCGATCCCCCGGCCAACCCCGGGCCGGGGGATCGGGGCGTTCCACAGTGGACTAGGCGGCCGGCGCGGTCACCCCCGGCGGCAGGCACTCGACGTTGCGCTTGCCGTTCGGCTGCACCACGAACCACGTGCCGCCGACGCCCTGGCCCTTCCACTGGCCCGGCGCCTCGTCCTTCGCGTAGGTGTAGAGCGGCCAGCCGTCGAGCGTCACCTGCTCGGCACCGTCGGCGCGCTTCACCGTCGACACCAGGGCCGGGTCGACGCCCCGCAGCTGCGGCTTGCCGTCCGACAGCACGGGCGGCCACGTCACGGCGCACTGCCCCTCGCAGGTGGACTTCGCCGGGTTCGGCGTGTCCTTGTCGAACCGGTACAGCGTCCGGCCGTCGCCGTCCTGCACGACGTCGCCCATCTTCGGCACGCTCTTGCCCACCAACGTGATCCGCGGGCCGGACGGCGCGGGCGCGGCCTGGCCCTCGGGCGCGTCGGCCGCGGGCTCCTCGACCGGCACCGCGGGTTCCCCGGCCGGCGTCGCGTCCTCGCTGGTGGGAGGGGCCAAGGGCTCCTGGACGTCTCCGTAGTCGCCCTGGGCCGCGGCGCCCACCTGCCCGGTCTGCGCGACCGTCCGGCCTTGCAAGCCGGTCGCGTTGGAAGTCCACATGACCAGCGCGAGCACGGCTGCCATGCCGCCCGCGACGGCGATGGCGATGCGGTTTCGTCGGATCACACTCACTCCTCCTTGGTCCGTCGATCGCTCCACCGACGAGTACGGCCCCGCGCCCGGCGGGGTTCAGCGAACCGGACCAGGACAGGGGTTCGGGGTGATCGCCGGTCGGCCCGCACGTCACGGCTCCGCCCGCCAGGAGAACCGACAAGCCGTTGCCGGAGAAGGACATCGCGAACGGGTGCGACGCACCCGTGATTTCCACCCCCTGCCGCCTGGGGCCACCCCGTAGGGTGTCCGGGTGGGCAACGAGACATCCTTCCCGCGCCAGCACGCGCGCACCCAGCGGTTCACCCTCGGCGCACCGCGGACGTTCACCGTCGCACCCGACGGCGCCAAGGTGTACTTCCTCCGCACCGCCTCGGCCACGAGCCGGGCGAACGGCCTGTGGGCGTTCGACACCGCCACCCGGACGGAGGCGCTGCTGGCCGACCCCGGCGCGCTGCTGACCGACCCCGAGGACCTGCCGGCGGAGGAGAGGGCGCGCCGCGAGCGGACCCGCGAGCAGGCGGCGGGCATCGTCGGCTACGCCACCGACCGGGACGTGCGGCAGGCCGTGTTCGCCCTGTCCGGCCGGGTGTTCGTGCTCGACCTCGCCACCGCCGCGGTGCGGGAGCTGCCCGTCGCGGGCGCGGCCGTCGACCCGAGGCTCGACCCCACCGGCCGCCGCGTCGGGTACGTCGCGGACGGCGCGCTGCACGTCGTGGACCTGGCGACCGGCGCGGACCGCGTGGTCGCCGAGCCGGACGGCCCGGACGTCACCTGGGGCCTGGCGGAGTTCCTGGCGGCCGAGGAGATGAGCCGGTACCGGGGCTACTGGTTCTCCCCTGACGGCGAGCGGGTGCTGGCCGCCCGCGTGGACAACGCGCCCGTGCCGCGCTGGCACATCGCCGACCCGGCCAACCCCGGCACGCCCGCCACCGAGATCGCCTACCCGGCCGCCGGCACGGCCAACGCCGTCGTCGAGGTCGCGCTCCTCGACGTGGACGGCGCCGGCCGCACCGACGTCCCGTGGGACCGCGACGGGTTCCCGTACCTGGCCTCGGTGTCGTGGACGTCGCACGGCAAGCCGCTGCTGCAGGTCCAGTCCCGCGACCAGCGCCGGTCCCGTGTGCTCGCGGTGGACGTCGCGTCCGGCGCGGTGGACGTGGTGGCCGACGACACCGACCCGCGCTGGCTGGAGATCGTGCCCGGCACGCCCCGCTGGACGCCGGTCGGCGAGCTGCTGCGCGTGCTGCCGGTCGACGGCGCGAACCGGCTCGTCGTGGGCGACCGGGCGTGGACCCCGGACGGCTTCCAGGTCCGCTCGGTGCTCGACGCGGCCGAGGACGGCGTCCTCGTCACCGCCTCCACCGACGACCCCACGCAGACCCACGTCTACCTCGTCACGGCCGACGACGTCACCCGTCTGTCCACTGAGGACGGTGTCAGCGGCGCGGTCCGCGGGGGCGGCGTGCTGGTCCTCGCGACGTCGACCACGGACCGGTTCGGGCAGCGGGTCACCGTCTCCACCGGGGGCGAGATCGCCTCGTTCGCCGAGACCCCCGTGCTCACGCCGGAGGTCCGGCTGCTCACCGTCGGCGAGCGCGACCTGCGCGCCGCGCTGCTGTTCCCGCGCGACCACGTGCCCGGCCGCAAGCTGCCCGTGCTGCTCGACCCGTACGGCGGCCCGCACGCCCAGCGCGTCGTGGCGGCCCGCAACGCCTACCTGACGTCGCAGTGGCTGGCGGACCAGGGGTTCGCGGTCCTCGTGGTCGACGGGCGCGGCACGCCCGGCCGCGGCCCGGAGTGGGAGCGGGAGATCGCCTTCGACTTCGCGGGCGCGACCCTCGAGGACCAGGTGGACGCGCTGCACGCGGTGGCCGCGGCCGAACCGGACCTCGACCTGTCCCGCGTCGGCATCCGCGGCTGGTCCTACGGCGGCTACCTGGCCGCGCTCGCCGTGCTGCGCCGGCCGGACGTGTTCCACGCGGGCATCGCGGGCGCGCCCGTCACCGACTGGCGGCTCTACGACACCCACTACACCGAGCGCTACCTCGGCCACCCGGACGACAGGCCCGACGTCTACGACGGCAACTCGCTGCTGGCCGACGCGCCGAAGCTGGAGCGCCCGCTGATGATCGTGCACGGCCTGGCGGACGACAACGTGGTGGCCGCGCACACGCTGCGGCTGTCGTCGGCGCTGCTGGCCGCCGGCCGCCCGCACACCGTGCTGCCGCTGTCCGGCGTCACGCACATGACCCCGCAGGAGCAGGTGGCGGAGAACCTGCTGCTGCTCCAGGTCGACTTCCTGCGCCGGTCGCTGGCCTGACCCGGTGGACGCGAAGGGGCCGCCCCGCCACGAAGGCGGGACGGCCCCGTTCACGTTCCGCCGTCAGGCGAGCGAGTGCCGGACCAGGTACGGCGGGATCGAGTTCCCGACCAGGGCCAGGTCGTCGATCGTCTCCGGCCGGTAGCCGCACGCGGGCAGCCGCTCGACCATCAGCGCGGTCGGGTCGGCCACCTCGTCGGCGCGCCCGAACAGGTACGCCCACTCGTGCTCGTCCGAGCCGTAGTACGCGACCGTGTCGAACACCTCGTTGAACCGCTGCCACATGCGGATCAACGTCGTGTTGCGCCACATCGTCTGGCAGCCCGCCTGGGACACCACGACGCCGCCCGGCGTCAGCAGCGCCTTGCACAGGCCCAGGAACTCGGCGCCGTACAGGCGGTTGTGCTGCGCCTCCTCCTCGCGCTCGTCCGGCAGGTCCACCAGGACGATGTCGTAGCGCTCGGAGGTGGTGCGGATGTACTCGTAGCCGTCGATGTACTGGACGCGGATCGGGCCTTCGCCCTTCTCCGCCAGCGCCAGCTCGTCGAGCGTGTACCCGTACGGCAGGTGCTCGGCGCACAGCCGCACGGCCTGCGAGTCGATGTCGATGTGGTCGACCACCGAAGCGCCGGCCGCCACCGCCATCTGGCACACCACGCCCTCGGACGAGCCGATGACCAGCACCCGCTCGACCTTGTCGGCCAGCAGCAGCGCCGGGACCATCAGCGCCTCGTGGTACGTCAGCTGGCTGAACTCGGTGCTCTGCCGGTCGTCGTCGCAGAAGAGCGACAACCCCTGCGCGGTGCGGGCGATGACCAGGTGCTGGAACTCGGTGCGGGTGTCGACCACGACCTCGTCGACGTCCCAGTGCCTGGTCATCCCGGCCGCGAGCGGTTCGCGGATCACGGCTTCTCCTCACCGACGAGCGCGGGGACGCGGTGACCCCGGCTGACCATGTCCGTCCGTGCCGACACAGCTCCCAGCGCTTCCGCCAGCAACTGCACCGCGAGCGCGGGCTTGGCGCGCGTGCCGCAGGTGAACACGTCCACGAACACCGCTCCGACCTCCGGATAGGTGTGGATGGACGCGTGCGACTCCGACAACAGGGCCAGCACGGTGACCCCTTGCGGCTCGAACTGCTTGGAGACCACCTCCAACACCGTGGCATCCGCCTGGGTGAGGGCTTCACCGAGCGCGTGTCGCAGGAACTGCTCGTCGTCGAGCAGTTCGGGGCTCACGCCTTCAAGCTCGGCGAGCACGTGCTGTCCTGCGAACAAGCCAACCGGCTCGGATTCGCACGGGAGTTCGGACATCAATCACTCCAAACATCTTCAGGAGGGGTACAGCGGCGGACAGGCGGGGGCGCGCTCATCGCACGCAGTGGGTGGCCAGCGGCGCGAAGCCGTTGAACGCCACCGACGAGTAGCTGGCCGTGTAGGCGCCCGCGCGGAGCAGGTCGACGTGGTCGCCCGCGCGCAGGTCCAGCGGCAGCTCGTAGCACGCGTTCTGGTAGAGCACGTCGTCCGCGTCGCACGTCGGCCCGGCCAGGACGACCGGGCCGAGCGGCACCCCGTCGTGGGGCACGCCGTCGCGGCTGGTGACCAACGGGTACGCGATCGCCTCGCCCTCGGTCTCGGCCAGGCCGCCGTAGCGGCCGATGTCGAGGAAGACCCAGCGGCGTTCGTCCGAATAGGACTTCTTCGCCACCAGCACCACCTCCGAGCGGATCACGCCCGCCTCGGCGACGACCGCCCGTCCCGGCTCGATCATCACCCGGGGCCGGACGTCGCCGAAGTGGCGCTCGACGGAGGCCGTGATGGCGGCGGCGTACTCCGCCAGCGGCGGCGGCTGCTCCAGGTAACCCGCCGGCAGGCCGCCACCCAGGTTGACCGTCGTCAGCTCGATGCCCTCGGCGCGCAGCTTCGCCGTGATCAGGGCGGCGTCGGCGATCGCGCCGTCCCAGCCGTTCGGGTCCAGCTGCTGCGACCCGGCGTGGAACGCCACGCCCAGCGGAACGAGACCCGATTCGGAGGCCAACCGCAGGAGATCCGTCGCCATTTCCGGCGCGCAGCCGAACTTCTTGCCGAACGGGTAGGTGGAACCCTTGCTGTTGACCAGGATTCGCAGCAGCACCGACGCGCCGGGCGCGTGCTCGGCCAGCGCGAGCACGTCCTGTTCGCTGTCGGACACGAACAGTCGCACCCCGCGCTCGAACGCGTAGGCGACGTCCCGCGCCTTCTTGATCGGGTTGCTGTACGAGATGGCCTCCGGCGCGGCGCCGAGCTCCAGGCACAGGTCGATCTCCGCGGGGCTGGCGACGTCGAAGCACGACCCCTCGGCGGCCAGCAGGCCGACCACCTCGGGCGTCGGGTTCGCCTTCACCGCGTAGAAGATCCCGACCTCGGGCAGGGCCGCGCGGAGGGCCGTGAACCGGTCTCGCACGGTCGGCAGGTCGATCACCAGACAGGGGGTGTCCGGTTGCTCATGGTCCAGGAAACGACGGATACGAGCTGTTGCCTCGTCGAGCCGTTGATCGGCAAAGCTCTTCGTCATCTCGCTAGGGGTCCCCCTCCGCAACCGTGTTCGGGCACGGCCGTCCACTCTAGGCGGTGCGGGCGAAAAAAGCGCTATCGGCCGGCGAACTTGTGACGCAACTCCACGACGGTGATGTCCGGCGGAGCGCCCACGCGCACCGGCGGACCCCAGAAACCGGCCCCGTTCGTCGTGTACACCTGCGTGCCGTCGATCGTCTCCAGCCCGCTGCGCATCGGCTGCTGCAGGCCGATCGCCAGGTGGAACGGGAACATCTGCCCGCCGTGCGTGTGCCCGGACAGCTGGAGGTCGACGCCGTGCTTGGCGGCCTCGCGGACCTGCACCGGCTGGTGCGCCATCAGCACCACGGGCGTCGACGTGTCGCGGCCGTCGAGGGCGCGGGCGTAGTCCGGCCCGTCGCCGTGCGCCCTGCCGGTGACGTCGGTGACGCCCGCCAGGTCGAACGACGCGCCGGCCCGCTCGATCGTCAGCCGCTCGTTGCGCAGCGGGTTGACGCCGAGCCGCTCCAGCTCCGCCAGCCACGGCTCGGCGCCCGAGAAGTACTCGTGGTTGCCGGTGACGAAGAAGCTGCCGTGCGTGCTCACGAGGTCGCGCAGCGGAGCCGCCGCCTCGCCCAGCTCGGCCACCGTGCCGTCGACCAGGTCGCCGACGATCGCCACCAGGTCCACCTCCTGGGCGTTGATCATCCGCACGATCCGCTCGGTGTGCGCCCGGCCCAGCAGCGGGCCGAGGTGGATGTCGCTCACGACCGCGATCCGGTAGCCCGCCAACCGCTGGTCGAGCTTGCCGAGCGTCACCGGCACGCGCTTGACCACCGGGTCGCCGAGTGCCTGCGTGGTCCCGTAGCCGACGACCCCCGCGGTGGCCACCCCGCCCGCCACGGCGAGCGACCGCGCGATGAACAGCCGTCGGCCGGGGTCCACCGGCTGCTCCCCGGTCGGGGGCGCCGCCCCGGGCGCCTCGACCGCCCCGTCCGGCGCCCCCACGGCGGCCGGGACCTCGTGCCGGCGGGCGGACCGGAGCAGCAGCGCCCGCGGGACCTCCAGCACGCCGAGGACCAGCGCCAGGTAGAACGCGCCGGCCAGCCAGATGAAGCCGGGCCAGGCCACGGCGTTGCCCAGGGTCGACCCGAGCCGGCTCACGGCCAGCGCCGCCATCACCAACAGGTAGGCGAAGAGCACCACGCCGGTGCCCACCCGGCGCGCGCGACCGGCGCGCGTGGTGTCGCGGACCACGCGCTTCCAGATGTAGTAGTGGGCCGCGCCCATCACGACGGCGAACAGCACGAAGAAGAACAAGCAGGGCCTCCCCGGTGGTGGTGAGACCAGTTTCCACGAATCTCGAACCTGCCATGCAACCCCGGTGGCCCCCGCGGGCGTGATTACCTCGTACCGCAGTACGGGGGAGGACAGATGAGTGATCGGGACACCGCGTTCGCGGAGTACTTCGCGGCGCGGTCCGAGGCCATGCGCGGCACGGCGTACCTGCTGTGCGGTGACTGGCACCGTGCGGAGGACCTCGTGCAGGCCACGTTCACCAAGCTCTACGTGGCCTGGCGGCGGATCAACCGGCACGAGGCACTCGACGCCTACACCCGGCAGACGCTGGTGCGGACGTTCGTCTCCGACCTGCGTCGCGGCTGGTTCCGCAAGGAGCGCGTGTCCGAGTCGACCGCCGACGTCGAGGCGGTCGGCCGGGGCTCGGCGGAGGACCGGCTGGTGCTGCTCGCGGCGCTGGCCAAGGTGCCGCCGAGGCAACGCGCCGTGCTCGTGCTGCGGTACTGGGAGGACCTGTCGGTCGAGGAGACCGCCAGGGCGTTGAACTGCTCGGAAGGAACGGTCAAGAGCCAGGCCGCGCGGGGGCTGCAGACGCTGCGCGGCCTGATCACCCCTCAGCAGGGAGAAAAGGTGCGATGAACGAGCACGAGCTGAAGAGCGCGTTGCAAGACGTGATGGTGGCGAGCAGCCCGCCGCCGCCCATGGACCCCACGGCTGCGCTGGAACGCGGGCAGCGGGCGCACCGGCGCCGCAAGGCCACGTGGGGAGGCGCGGTCGCGGGCCTCGCCGTCGTCGGGATCGCGGTCGGCGCGGTCCTGGTGCCGAACCTCGCC
>NZ_JBHTLK010000194.1:0-13953 GCF_042678885.1 Saccharothrix hoggarensis | reverse complement strand
GGGGGCGCCCCGCGGGGGCCCCCCCACCACACCCCCGACAAGGAACACGACATGATCATCGTTGGTGGCGAAGCCCTCATCGACCTGGTGCCCGACCACACCGGCGGCTACCGCCCCCTCCCCGGCGGCAGCCCCGCCAACACCGCGGTCGGCCTCGGCCGCCTCGGCACGCAGACCGCGCTGCTGGCCCGCCTCGCCGACGACCGCCTCGGAGCGCTGCTGCGCGCCCACCTCGGCACCTCCAACGTCGACCTCGGCTTCGCGGTCACGTCCACGGCGCCGACCACCCTCGCCGTGGTGGACGTCGACCGGGACGGCGTGGCCGACTACTCGTTCTACATCGACGGCTGCGCCGACGGCGGCTGGCAGCCCGCCGACCTGCCCACCGACCTCCCGCCGGACGCCGCGCTGCACGTCGGCGGCTCCTTCGCCCTCGCCGTCGAGCCGATGGCGACCGTGTTCGACACCCTCCTGGCCCGCGAACACCCCCACCGCGTCATCACCTTCGACCCCAACATCCGCCCGGTCCTGATCACCGACGACGACGCCGCGCGCGCCCGGCTCCGCCGCTGGCTCGGCCTGGCCGACGTCGTCAAGGTCAGCGCCGACGACCTGCGGTGGATCGCCCCGGACCGCCCGCTCGCCGACGTCGTCGCCGAGTGGCACGACCAGGGGCCGACCCTCGTCGTCGTCACGCGCGGCGCGGAGGGCGTGTACGCGTCCGGACCGGCCGGCCACGTCGACCTGCCCGCCGTTCCCGTCGCCATCACCGACACCGTCGGCGCGGGGGACGCGTTCATGGCGGGCCTCCTGGCCGCCCTCGACCGCGACGACCTCCTCACCCGCCCCAACCTCGCCACCCTCACCCACGAGGAGTTGACCGACACCCTCGCCTACGCCCAACGCGTCGCCGCCATCACCTGCACCCGCACCGGCGCCGACTCCCCCTGGTTCGACGAACTGCTCCCCGTCGAGGCCCGCCCCGCGACGTTCTGAAACGCACGGGCACCCCGTTCCTCTGCACGAGAGGCGAGATCCGTATGCGCAGAGTTGCCTTTGCGCGATCGCTCCGACTCGCCATCACCGTCCTGTCGGCGCGGCTTCGAGTTGCACCGCCGCGCCGACGGCACCCGTGACGCCGCGATCGGCTATGGCCGCGTCCGGCAGACGTTGGCCGACGCGCCGATGCCACCGGTGAACAACCGGGTGAAGTTGCGGGTGTTGGTCGACCGGGGGCAGTTGGAGACGTTCGGCAACGACGGCAAGGTCTCGGTCACCGACAACGTCAACTTCGACTCCTCCAGCGGCAGCCTGGGCATCCGGACCTGCGCCAACAACGGCACGGTCCGCCTCGAATCACTGACCTTCCGGCGGTTGGGCAAGGCCTGGAGCAACGCGCCCAGCGGACCGGACCAGGGCGTCGGCATGATCAAGTGGAACGGCACGAACAAGTGCGTCGACCGTGACGCCGCCAACGGCCGCCGGTTGCAGGTCTGGGACTGCGTCGGCGGCCCGAACCAGACGTGGAGCATGCCGACCGACTGACGCGTGAACGAAGGGCGGGTGGCGCGACCACCCGCCCTTCGGCGCGCAGGTGGTCCACTGGGCGCGGCCCATACTGGCGTCATGCGATCTTTCGTGCGGTGGTTGCTGCGCAACCCGCGGGGGCGTGGGGAACTGTGGTTCCGCCTGGCGTCGGGGGCCGTGGTGGCGGCGGTCTGCGCGGTGTTCGGATGGCTGACGTCCACCGTGATCGCGGTGATCGTGGGTCTGGAGGTCGTCGACCTGGTCACCAGCTACGTCTGGTGGCGGAGGGATCGACGTCGAGAGCGGCACCAGGCGGTGACCGACCCACCCTAGGTGCGGTCGCCGGCGCGTGGCGGCGGTGGCCGTTCGACGGGAACGGATGGCGGCCGCCTTCCGTCGAACGTGCGACCACGACCGGGGAGGCCGCATGACGTACCCGCAGCAGCCGTACGGCGGGCAGGGCCCGTCCGAACAGTTCCCCGGGCAGACGCCGGGCCACGGGCAGCCGTCCTGGTACGGCGCTCCCCAGCCCGGCGGGTTCGGCGCGCCTCCGCCTCCGCCTCCGCGGCGCAACACGGCGGCGGTCGTGACGGTGGTCGCGCTGGTCGTGCTGGTGCTGGGCGGTCTCGGGTTCACCGGGTTCGTCGCGCCCGGCTTCTTCCTCGGTGACGGCGGCACGGCCGCTCCGCAGGCGCCCACGGCGCCGTCCACGACGTCGTCCTCCGTGCCGCCGTCCGCCGACCCGGAACGCCTGCTCGAAGCGGTGGTCGAGGCCTTCGGCGCGCAGGACGCCAAGGTCCTGGAGGACGTCGCCTGCCCGGAGGCCGGTTCCGCCGTGCACAAGGTCGTCGAGGACGTCGCCCCGTTCCGCGGGGCCGAGCTGGTGGCCACCCGCAAGACCTCCGCCGACGTGGCTGTGGGGGCCGTCGAGGTCGCGACGAAGAGCAAGCCGGAGGAGTACGAGCTGAAGGTCGTCCGGGACGGCGACACGTGGTGCTGGACGAACATCTCCCGCACCGACGTCGGCAAGACCAGCGCCAAGCCGACCAGTCCCACGAGCGCCCCGACCGACCCGAAAACCCCCACCGCGGGCGGCAAACCCGTCGACCCCGCGGCTCTGGCCGCCGTGCAGGCGTTCCTGGACAGCGTCAACGCGGGAGACGCGGCGAAGGCCAAGACCCAGCTGTGCGCGGACGGCATCAAGAAGCCGCAGCACGTGGACGAGCTGGTCGGCCACGACCCGGACCTGAGGATCAACACGACCAAGGACGGCATCACCGCGGGTCCCAAGTCCTTCCAGCTGTACCTGCAGGGCACCGCCAAGGGGCAGAAGATCGACGGCCACTCGGGGAACGTCTGGGTGACCAACTACGACGGGCCGTGGTGCGTGCACGCGTTCTCCGTGGTCGTCATCTGACTGGCCGGCCCGACGACCCGGCTCTCCGGACCTCGGGCACCGCCCTGATCGCGACGGAAAGCGCACGAGCCGCGACGAGCGTCCTCGCCGAGGCCGCGGCCCTGTTCGCCGACCCGGCCACACACCGCCACCGCGCCGAGGTCGACGCACTCCGCGACGATCCCGCCGCGCGCTGACCACGAAGGCGCTTCGAGAACCGGGCCGTCAGCCGGGTTCGGCGGTGGCCAGGTCGGGCGCGAGGAGGTCCAGGACGTAGCACGCCAGGGCGCCGTCCGCGGTCCGGCCGAGCCACGCGGGGTTCGCGCCGTCGCTCCAGCCCGGCACGATGACCAGGTCCGTGTCCCGGGCGGACAGGGTGTGGTACGGGGCGTCGTCGGCCGTGGCCGCTTCGATCTCCGCCTGCTGGTACGCCGTCGCGCCGATGCGGTCGACCAGGGCGAGGGTGGCCGTGTCGACCGGGTTGCCGAAGAACTCGCCGTCTCCCAGCGCCAGCTCGTGGTCACCCTCGCGCAACGCCAGGTGCCACGACGTGACGGGCGCGTCGGTGACGGTCACCCGGCACGCGACGGTCATGGCCGCGCGGTTCTCCTCCGTCGCCCGGAACACGTCGACCGGGTACCGGCCGGGCGGCGCGGTCGTGGCCAGCGGGGCGGTGTCGGCGTCGAGCCAGCCGGGGTCCGCGACGACGAGCCAGCCGCTGGGCAGCCGGATCGTCCCCGCCGGGACCCGCTGGATGGTCAGGACGCGGCCGTCCTCCGTGCGGAGCGCGCGCCGTCGGTGACGGTCTCGGCGATGTGGCGCGGCCGCAGCGGTCGGGGCGGGCGTCACGGGAAGTGGGTGGGGACGACCGCGGGCCCGGGGCGGACGGTCGTGGGGCCGGTCATGCCGAAGAGCGCCGGCCAGCCGTCGACGGCCGGCAGCGGGACGTCCTCCGGCGGCTGCACGCGCTCCGGCCAGGAAGGCCAGTCACGGACGGTCTGGAGGGTGCTGCCGTCCGACCGCACCGCGGTGATCCCCACCGTCTCGGGCACCGCGCTCGCGTCGCGGCGGACCCTGGCCCGGAACGTCGGCTCGTCGTCCTCGAACTCCGCCGCGCCCGGCCCGGCGTAGTTCCAGCTGCGGACCTCGAACAGCCGCAACCGCCCGTCCGGCCAACGCCGGTAGGCGACGCCCCGGTACGGCGACCGACACCGTCGACGTGCCACAGCTCGGCGTGGTGGGCCGACCAGCACACCTCCACGACCGCCCGCGCCACCCCGTCGACGAGCAGGACGGCGGCGTCCCTGGGCTCCCGCGGCGTCCTGGGCGCGTGCGACCGACTCCGCCATCGGCGACACCGGGGCACGCGCGGCGGAGTCCCACCCCGCGCAGTACACGACCTCCACCGGCCGGTCCGTCGGCGCGGGCACGTCCGCCAGCGGCAGGTCGGTCACGTTCGGCAGACCGCCGGGCGGTCTGCGGACCTGCGACAACGCCACGAAGCCGCCTACCGCCAACGCCGCGACGGCGCCGGTCAGGAGCACGGATCTCCGCGTCAGCCGCGCGGCCGTCCCGTCCCCCCGCTCCGGCGAGTCCACGGCTCGCCGGCCTACGGGAGGCGGCCGACGGCCCCTACGCCGCGAGCCCCGTCTTCAGGGCGCGGGCGATGTGCACGGCACGGCGGGCCTGGAACGACACCGCGTCCAGCTCCAGCTGACCGGGCGGGGTCTGGCCGTTGTTGGAGACGTGGCTCGTGCCGTAGGGGTTGCCGGCCTGGAACTGGATGGGATCGGCGTAGCCGGGCGGCACGACGACGCAGCCCCAGTGGTAGAAGGTGTTGTTCAGGGCGGTGATGGTGGTCTCCTGCCCGCCGTGCGCGGTGGCCGCCGAGGTGAACGAGGTCGCCACCTTGTTGACGAGCTTGCCCTCCGCCCACAGCGGTCCCGTGGTGTCGATGAACTGCTTCAGCTGCGCCGTCGGCAGGCCGTACCGGGTTGGCGTGCCGAAGATGAGCAGGTCGGCCCACTCCAGGTCGTCCAGGGTCGCCTCGGGGACGTCCTGGGTCTGCTTGACGTGCGCGGCCCAGCCCTGGTTGCTGGCGATGGCCTCCTCCGGCGCGAGCTCGCGCACCTTGCGCAGCCGCACCTCGCCCCCGGCGTCCTCGGCCGCCTTGGCCGCGGCCTCGGCCATCGAGTACACGCTGCCGGTGGCGGAGTAGTAGATGACGGCGGTCTTCAGGTCGGACATCGGGTCTCCCGTGCGCTTGACGTCTATCGCCGTGGTGTACCCGCTGGGCGGTGATTCCGGCAGCCGGATCACCCCTTGGTGGCTCGACACCACTCGAAAGCCCGGTTCACCGGTCCAGCACACGGTGTCGTGGGTCGGCGCACGCGGGCGTAGCGGACCGGCCACCCGTTCGTGAGCGCCCTCCTTCCTCCGCGGTGGAAAGCCCCGCGCTCCAACGTGACGCACTGTCTACTGAGGACAGCGGAGTCCTCGGGCGAACCTCACCCGATGGTTCCGTCCGCGCGGTGGCCGGCGTGCGTGGCGCCGTGGCGCTGCCACGATGGGAAGTCCGTGCTGGATCGCCGCCTCCAGGGAGGACGATGATGACGTACCCGAGGCGTCTCTTGGTGGTGCTGGCCGCGGCCCTGGTCGCGCTGACCGGCACGGGCGTCGTGTCACCGCTCGCCGTCGCCGAGCGCGGGTCCGTGGACCTGGTCCTCAACGGCGACGCGCTGACCTGGGACCGGCTGGTGCAGGTCTTGGAGGCCGACGCGGTGACCGTCCGCCTCGACCTGAAGGCCCGGCAGAAGATGGTGGAAGCACGGGCCGGGGCGTTGGAGGCCATCAACGCCGGGCAGAAGGTGTACGGCTGGAACCAGGCGCTGGGCCCGCTGAAGGACGAGCCGCTGGCCGAGGCCGACCGGGTCGAGTTCCAGCGCCGCGTGCTGCGCTCGCACGCCGCCGGCGTCGGTCCGGCCGTGTCCGACCGGGTGGCCCGGCTGGCGCTCGTGCTGCGGGCCAACTCGATGGCGCGCGGCACGATGGGCGTGCGGCCGGAGTTCGTCGACCGCATCCTCGCGCTCGTCGGCGCCGGGGTCACGCCGAGGATGCCCGAGATCGGCTCCCTGGGCACCGGTGACCTGCAACCCATGGCGGCCGCCGGCCTGGTGCTGACCGGCGAACCGGCCCCCGCGCGCTTCCAGGGCCGCGAGGCCCCCGCGCCGGAGGTGCTGGCCGAGGCCGGCCTGCCGGTCGAGTTCACGCTGGAGCAGGGGGAGGCGCTGCCGCTGATCAGCGGCAGCAGCGTGCTGACCGCCCGTTACGTGGACGCGGTCGTGCGGGCCGAACACCTCGCGGACACCTTCGACGGCGCCTTCGCGCTGTTCCTGGAGGGCACCAGGGCCGAGCAGGGCGCGTTCGACCCCCGCACCCACGAGGAGCGGCGCATCCCCGCCGAGGTGCGGACCGCGGCGACGATCCGGGCCCTGATCTGCGGCACCGGCTGGATGACCGAGGAGGGCCGCAAGCGCTTGGGGGAGGAGAACCCCCGCATCCAGGACGCGGTGTCGGTGCGCGCCACGCCCCACATCACCGGCGCGTTCCGGCAACGCCTCGCCGACGCCCGCGGCCACGTCGAGCGCGAGGCGAACGCCTCCACGTCGAACCCCCTGGTCTTCCCCAAGCCCGGTGGCGGGCACGAGTTCGTGATGGGCGGCAACTGGGACGCGGCCCTGCTCGGCCACGAGATCGACTCCCTCAACGCGCAGGTGGCCGACCTGGGCGTGTTGTCGCAGGAGCTGTCCGCGCGCCTGCTGGCCGACAAGTGGAGCTACCACCTGCCCGCCAACCTGGCGGGCGGCGAGGTCGGCCTGAACTCCGGCATGGTGCAGGTCCAGACCGTCGCCGTCGCCCTGGTCCCGGAGATGCAGCAGCGGGCCACGCCGGCGGGCACGCTGTCCCGTCCGGCCAAGTTCGGCCAGGAGGACCACAACACCATGGCCATGGCGTCCGTGCGCGCCCTGCACGACAACCTCGACCGCCTCGAAACCGTCCTGGCCGTCCAGGTGCTCATGTCGGCGCAGGGCATCGACCTGATCGCCGACGAGATGGCGGGCCTCCCGCTCGGCGCGGGCACCCAGCGCGTCCACGACCTGGTGCGCCGACACGTCCAGCGCCTCGACGACGACCGCTACCTGACCCCGGACCTCGAGAGGACCACCGAACTCGTCCGCACCGGCGAGATCAGCCGCGAGGTCCGCGCCGCCACCGCGCCCGCCGAGAACAAGTGCGCGGCATGACGCACCCCGTCGTGGTGTTCGGCGATCGCGCTACGGTCGGGTGATCGGTCCGTTACCGTTCGCGCATGGCCACTCGACGTCGCCGCAACCGCCGAGCCGCAGCCTCGACCACGCCACCCGCCCGCCCGACCGCGCCGGAACGTCCCGCGTACCGGAAGTCGTGGACGTGGCTCACGGTGTTGGTGATCCCGATGCTGGTCGGCGGCGCGATCGCGCTGTACTCGTCCCGGCTCGCGCTGGACCAGGCGGGCGAGCAGGAGGCACGTGCCCAGTCCGGCGCGAACCGCGCGGAGGACGCGGACCTCGCCCGGTTCCCCGCGGTGCTGGCCCGCGTGCGCCAGGCGACGTACTACCCGCCCTACGAGTGGGTCTTCCCGCAGGCGTTGAGCGAGGCGACCGTCGCCGAGCTGGCGAAGCCGTCCCGGCAGTGGTTCGAGACCGAGGGCGAGAAGCTGTCGCGGGACGAGATGAACGCCTACCTGGAGGAACTCGCCGCCCGCAAGCGCGAACTCGGTGGTGTGCTGTCGCTGTGGCGCGACAGCGAGCGCCTGTCGAAGTCCGCCACCAAGCACCTGGTGTCGCTGGTCGGCAACCGACGGGAGAAGATCCGGGTCGTCGACCTCCGCGCCCGGGTCGTCGAGCGGCTGCCGCGCATGAACGGCACGCTCCTCAGGTTCCCCAGCGAGGGCTCCACGCCGATCGAGCAGGTCGCCGTCGACTTGGACGACCCGTCCGGCCGGCTCATCGCCACCGATGCCGAGGGCGTCGAACGCCCGTTGCTGGAAGCGAAGTCCATCACCCTGGAGGAGGGCGAGGAAATCGGGTTGGAGATCAACGCGATGGCGGCCACCGCCTCCTACCGGTGGGAGCTGGAGGTGACCGTCGAGCACGGCGTCGCCAACCGCGAGACCGTGCGCATCCGGGCGGACGGCACCTCCGACGGTCCGGCCTTCCTCACCGCGGCGTGGCACTACGACGACACCTTCGCCGGCGGGGTCTACCGACAGGACTACTACACGTACGCACTCGTCAGGACGGAGTGAAGTCCGCCTGACCTCGTCACCGAGGTGGTGGGACGGGCGAGCCCGGCCGATCGCGTGGATCGGCCGGGCTCGTCGGTGGAGCGGATGCAGGTCAGGCCAGGTCGAAGCGGTCCAGGTCCATGACCTTGGTCCACGCCGCGACGAAGTCCGTGACGAACTTCTCGCGGGCGTCCTCGCTGGCGTAGACCTCGGAGAGGGCCCGCAGCTGGCTGTTCGAGCCGAAGACGAGGTCGACCGAGGTGGCGGTCCACTTCAGCTCGTCGGTGGCCGCGTCGCGGATCTCGTACACGTGCTCCTCGGACTCCGACGCCTTCCACCGGGTGCCCGGCGACAGCAGGTTGGCGAAGAAGTCGTTGGTGAGCACGCCGGGCCGGTCGGTGAGGACGCCGTGGCGGGCGCCGCCGACGTTGGCCCCGAGGGAACGCAGGCCGCCGACCAGCACGGTCATCTCCGGCGCGGTCAGGTCGAGCATGTACGCGCGCTCGACCAGCAGCACCTCGGGCTGGAGCTTCTCGCCGGGACGCACGTAGTTGCGGAACCCGTCGGCGCGCGGCTCCAGGACGCGGAACGACTCGACGTCGGTCTGCTCCTGGGTGGCGTCGGTGCGGCCCGGGTGGAACGGCACGGTCACGTGGAAGCCGGCGTCCCGCGCCGCCTTCTCGACGGCGGCCGAGCCGGCCAGCACGATCAGGTCGGCGAGCGAGATCTTCGCGCCGCTCGCCTCGTTGAACTCGCGCTGGACGCGCTCCAGGACCTCCAGCACCTTCGCGAGCTGCTCGGGCTGGTTGACCTCCCAGCCGCGCTGCGGCTCGAGGCGGATGCGGGCGCCGTTGGCCCCGCCGCGCTTGTCGGTCGCCCGGAAGCTGGCGGCCGAGGCCCAGGCGGTGGAGACCAGCTCGGCGATGGTGAGGCCGGACTGGAGGACCATCGACTTGAGGGTGGCGACGTCGGCCTCGCTGACGAGCTCGTGGTCGACGGCCGGCACCGGGTCCTGCCACAGCTGGGGTTCGGGCACCCACGGGCCCAGGAAGCGGCTGACCGGGCCCATGTCGCGGTGCAGCAGCTTGTACCAGGCCTTGGCGAAGGCCAGCGCGAACTCGTCCGGGTGCTCCAGGAAGCGGCGGGAGATCTTCTCGTACGCCGGGTCGACGCGCAGCGCCAGGTCCGTCGTGAGCATGGTCGGCTTGTGCTTCTTGGCCGGGTCGTGCGCGTCCGGGATGATCGCCTCGGCGTCCTTGGCGACCCACTGCTTGGCGCCGCCGGGGCTGGTGGTCAGCTCCCACTCGTAGCCGAACAGGATCTCGAAGAACCGGTTGCTCCACTGCGTCGGCTTGTCCGTCCACGTCACCTCGAGACCGCTGGTGATCGTGTCGGCGCCCTTGCCGCTGCCGTAGGTGCTCAGCCAGCCGAGGCCCTGGGCCTCCAGCGGCGCGCCCTCGGGCTCCGCGCCGACGTGGCCGTCCGCGGGGCCCGCGCCGTGGGTCTTGCCGAACGTGTGGCCGCCGGCGATGAGGGCGACGGTCTCCTCGTCGTTCATCGCCATCCGGCCGAACGTCTCCCGGATGAAGTGCGCCGCCGACAGCGGGTCGGCGTTGCCGCGGGGGCCCTCGGGGTTGACGTAGATGAGGCCCATCTCGGTCGCGCCGACCTCGGGGGCCATCTCCGACTCGCTGACGTACCGCTCGTCGCCCAGCCAGGCGTCCTCGGGACCCCAGAAGATCTCCTCGGGCTCCCAGACGTCCTCGCGGCCGAAGCCGAAGCCGAACGTCTTGAAGCCCATCGACTCCAGGGCGACGTTGCCGGCGAGCACGAGCAGGTCGGCCCACGAGATCTTCTGGCCGTACTTCTGCTTCACCGGCCACAGCAGGCGGCGCGCCTTGTCGAGGTTCGCGTTGTCGGGCCAGCTGTTGAGCGGGGCGAAGCGCTGCCCGCCGTCGCCCGCGCCGCCGCGGCCGTCGTGGATGCGGTACGTGCCCGCGGCGTGCCAGCTCAACCGGATCATCAGGCCGCCGTAGTGGCCGAAGTCGGCGGGCCACCAGTCCTGCGAGGTGGTCAGCACCTCGTGGATGTCACGCTTCAGCGCCTCGACGTCGAGCTTGGCGAACTCCTGGGCGTAGCTGAACGCCTCACCGAGGGGGTTGCCCTTCGACGAGTGGGCGTGCAGCACCGACAGGTCGAGCTGGTTGGGCCACCAGTCCCGGTTCGTGCGCGGACGCCCGCCCGTCTTCGGGGTCGGCGAGTCGATCGCCGGGTTCTCGCTCTCGCTGCCGTGCGCGGTCACCGAGTCGTGCGCGACCGGGCAGCCGACCGCGGCCTTCTCGTCCACGCCCTGCGCGCTGGACTGGGGCGTTGTCCTGGGGTCGGTCATTACTTCCTTCCAACGGGTGGATCATCGGCGGTGTTCTCGGCCGCGCAGTCGGGGCAGGTGCCCCAAAAGACGACCTCCGCCTCGTCGACGACGTACCCGCCGTCGTCCGAGGGGGTGAGGCAAGGGCTCGGGCCCACGGCGCAGTCGACGTCGGCGATCGCGCCGCAGGACCGGCACACGACGTGGTGGTGGTTGTCCCCGACCCGGGACTCGTAGCGCGCGGTCGCGCCGGCGGGCTGGATGCGCCGCACCAGACCGGCGTCCGTCAGCGCCCGGAGCACGTCGTAGACGGCCTGGTGCGACACGGTCGGGTGATCGGCCCGCACCAGCGTGATCACCGTCTCGGTGTCGACGTGCGGGTGGTCGCGCAACGCGGCGAGCACCGCCAACCGGGGGCGGGTCACGCGCAGGGACACCGCCCGCAGCTGCGCCTCGAAGTCGGATGTCACACCACGACCCTAGACGCCTTGTCTGGAACGGATCAAATCTAGTTTCGTCACACCGCCGCCGGGAACGGGCCGCCGTGGGCGGAGCGCGGTGGCTCCGCCCACGGTCAGGTCCATTCGGCACGGTGTGGAACCCGTGCGGGCGCGGGGCCAAACGTGGCGTTCGCCACGTTGTTCCACGCCGGACGGTCACTCAGGACGTCGCGTCGGCCGGGAACAGGCTCTTCGTGAGGGCCGACACGTCGTGGGCGTTCTCCCAGTGCTCGACGATGCGGCCGTCCTCGAAGCGCCACAGGCCGCAGAACGGCATGGACGTCTTGTGTGGACGTTCCACGCGCAGCACACCGAGCACGGCGCCGAACCAGGCGTTCGCGACGATGTGGTGCACGTCCATGACGAGCGTTCCGGCGGACAGGTCCACCAGGGCTTGCTCGTGCGCGACGACGGCCTCCTTGCCGACGACGGGGGTCGGGTCCTCGGTGGTGCGGTCCGCCGGGTGGAGCACGACGTCGTCGGCGGCGTGCTCGCCGATGCTCGGCAGGTCGGCGTAGATCGCCCGCAGCCTCTCGACGTTGGCGTGGTCGATGACCGGCGCGTCGACGGTGGTCATGGCAGCTCCTCCCGGGTCAGACGTGCGCGGGTCGCCACGGCGTCTCGTAGGAGCACAGCTCCTCGATCTCGTCCCAGAGGTCGTCGCCGAGCTCCAGGTCGGCGGCGGCGATGTTCTCCTCCAGGTGCTTGATCGACTTGGTGCCGGGGATGAGCACGGTGTTGGGCGAGCGGCGCAGCAGCCAGGCAAGGCCCACCTGGGCAGGTGAGGCGTCCGCGCGCTTCGCGGCCCGGGTGAGCGCGCCCTGCGGCGACAGGAGGTCGCCGTGTCCGAGGGGGAACCACGGCAGGAACGCGATGCCCTTCTGCTCGGCGTGGTGGAGGACGGCCTCGCTCGACCGGTCGGCGATGTTGTAGAGGTTCTCCACGGCGACGATGTCGGCGGTCTTGCGGGCCTCCTCGATCTGGTCGATGGTCACCTCGGGCTGCCCGGACAGGCCGATGTGCCGGATCTTGCCCTCCTGCTGGAGGAGCGCCAGCTCGCCGACCTGGTCCGAGATCGGGACGAGGGGGTCGATCCGGTGGAGCTGGTACAGGTCGATGCGCTCGAGCCCGAGTTTCAGCAAGCTGAGCTCCACCTGTTGGCGCAGGTACTCGGGCCGGCCGAGCGCGACGATGTAGGGAGCCCGGTCCGGCGCCCGCACCCAGTCCTGGGGACCGGAGCGGAGCATGCCGCCCTTCGTGGCGATGACGAGGTCCTCGGGGTAGGGGTGCAGCGCCTCGCGGATGATCTGCTCGTTGAAGTTCGGGCCGTACGAGTCCGCGGTGTCGATGAAGTTGACGCCGAGGTCCACGGCGCGCCGCAGGAGTCGCACCGCGTTGTCCGGGTCCTCGACCGGTCCCCAGAACCCCGGCCCGGTCAGGTGCATGGCGCCGTAGCCGAGGCGGTTGATGGTCATGTCGCCGCCGATGGTCAGCGTCTTGGACGTCGTCACTGTTGTCTCCCTCATTTCCATTGACCTGCGGGTTGCAGTCGGTGCAGCTCTTCACGCGCTCCGGGCACGATCGAGCCTTCGCGCGGGTGGGCCGCGGAGCCCACGACGGACCAGGTGCCCACGGACGCCTCGGCGGTGATGCCGGGGCCGAAGCCCGCCAGGAGGCCACGGGCCCCCGGCCGGATGCCCTCGTCGAAGACGCGGCGCAGGGCGTCCAGCACGACGGCGGACGCGATGTTCCCGTACTCCGTCAAGGTCGCCCGGCTGTGGCGGAACGACTCCGGCGGCACGTCCAGGAAGTGGCACAGGTCGTCGAGGATGCGCGGGCCGCCGGCGTGGATGACGTAGAAGTCGAGCTCGGACGCGTTCCACTGGTGGTCGTTCGCCAGCCGGTGCAGCACCGGCGCCAGCATGGACATCGTCCCCGGCACGCGCTTGTCGAGCCGGAAGTGGAACCCGGTCTCCTTGACGTCGTAGCGGATCCAGTCCTCCGTCTCGGGCACGAGGTACGCCTCGTTGCGCTCGAGCTGGAAGCCGACGCCGCCGTGTCCCCGCAGGACGGCCGCGGCGATCGCGTCGCCGAAGAGGCCGTTGGACAGCAGGGAACCGATGTCCGAGTCGTCCGGCTGGTAGCAGAGCGAGCAGAACTCGCAGGCCACGATCAGCACGTTGGACCCGGGGTAGGCGGTGCAGAAGTCGTGCGCCCGGTTGATCGCCGCCCCGCCGGCGGCGCAGCCGAGTTGGGCGATGGGGATCTGGCGGGTGTTCCTCCGGAACCCCATGTCGTTGATCAGGGAGGCGGTCAGGGGTGGCATGCTGAAACCGGTGCAGGACACGAAGACGATCGCGTCGACGTCCTCGACGTCCACGCCGGCGGAGGCCAGCGCGTGCTCCACGACGCCGGGGACGCGTGCCCGCGCCTCGGCGAGGTAGAGCCGGTTGCGCGCCTCGAAACCGGGGTGCCGCAACGTCTGCTCGATGGGTTGGAGGATGTGCCGCTTGCGGACGCCGGTGTTCTCGATCATCCGCAGGACCAGCGACAGCTTCTCGTGGCCGGCGTGGATGCTGCGACACAGCGCCAGGGTCTGCTGCATCGATATGATGTGGTCCGGCACCCAGACGGAGGGCCTGCAAAGAGTGGGCATGGGGCAACATTCCTTCGTTCGGTGGAAGTGCTGGCTCTCGCGACTCCGTTCGCTGTGATGGGTCGAACCAGCCCTGGGAATCGGCTGGTGGGTCGGCGGCCGGGCCCCCGCGGGGCGGGGCCGGCCCGGGGGAGGGCAGCCTGAACGGGCGCCACCGCCGGCGGCGGGGTGCGGGCGTCC